>JBFIWG010000097.1:0-10275 GCA_041606495.1 Nocardioidaceae bacterium | reverse complement strand
GAGCACCGGTCCGGTTGGTTGAGCACTTCGGCTACCCGCTCGAAAGGCATTCCGCTGTGCTCTCCGTTCTCCGCAGACCGCCGTTCTGGCTCCAGATCGTCGTGGGCCTCGCGCTCGGCGTCGTCCTGGGCTACATCGCCCGCGCGTACGACGTCCCCTGGCTGACCGGGGCGCTGGAAACCGTCGGCGGGGTGTTCGTCGGCCTGCTCAAGGCCGCGGTGCCGCCGCTGGTGTTCAGCGCTGTGGTGGTGAGCATCGCCAACCTGCGCCAGGTCGCAAATGCCGCCCGCCTCGCCACCCAGACGTTGGTGTGGTTCATGATCACCTCGCTGGTCTCGGTCGGCATCGGTCTCACGCTCGGCCTGCTGACCCACCCGGGACGCAGCGCAGGGGTGACGGCGGAAGGTGCGGCCGGCTACGACGGCACCACCGGATCCTGGCTCGACTTCCTGACCGGCCTGGTTCCCGCCAACTTCCTGGGCTTGTCCGTTGCCGACGGGCAGACCTCGTTCAGCGTCCTGCAGATCGTGGTGATCGCCTTGGTCATCGGCGCCGCCACGCTCAAGGCGGGCGAGGCCGCGGAGCCGTTCGTCGGGTTCATGCGGTCCGCTCTCGCGGTCATCCAGCAGGTGCTGTGGTGGATCATCAAGCTGGCGCCGGTAGGCACCCTCGGGCTCATCGGCAACGCGGTCGCCACCTACGGCTGGGACCTGCTCGGCCCCCTGGCAACGTTCACGATCGACGTCTACGTCGGCTGCGCGCTCGTCATGTTCGTGGTCTACCCGACGATCGCCAGGCTGCACGGACTGTCGCCCGCGAAGTACTTCTCCGGTGCCTGGCCGGCGATCCAGCTGGCCTTCGTGTCCCGCTCGTCGGTGGGCACCATGCCGCTGACCCAACGCGTGACGACGCGGAACCTCGGCGTGCCGCTGGAGTACGCCTCGTTCGCGGTCCCGTTCGGCGCCACCACGAAGATGGATGGCTGCGCGGCGGTCTACCCGGCCCTGGCCGCGATCACTGTCGCGGAGATCTTCGGCGTCCCGCTGGGAGTCTGGGACTATGTCCTGATCGCCTTCGTGTCGGTGATCGGGTCGGCCGCGACCGCCGGGCTCACCGGTGCCGTGGTGATGCTGACCCTGACCCTTTCGACCGTCGGCCTGCCGCTGGAGGGCGTCGCGCTGCTGCTTGCCATCGACCCGATCCTCGACATGATGCGCACCGCGACGAACGTTGCCGGGCAGGCGTTGGTGCCAACGATCGTCGCCAAGCGCGAAGGGATCCTCGACCTCGACGCCTACAACGCGCCGCGCGGCCGCGACGTGCTCGGCGACGAGCCGGCATCGGTGCTGCCCACGCCGCCTCGAGAGCCGGTCGGCGTCGGGACCTGATGCCGCCCGGCAGGCCAGGCCGAGTCCCTGCGTGTCCTGCCGGGATCCCGGCTCGTGCGCTCTTACCCTTTTGTCACGGGTCGGTGATCGGGTTCGCCGTTCCCATGGGCGCGATTCAAGGGGCGGCAGGAACACATGGCGAACAGTTTCATCGGTCGGGACATGGCCGTTGACCTCGGCACCGCCAACACACTCGTCTATGTCCGCGGCAAGGGCGTGCTGCTCAACGAGCCGTCCGTCGTCGCGCTGAACGCAACCACTGGCGACATCCTCGCCGTGGGCCACGAGGCCAAGCGGATGATCGGCCGCACGCCCGACAACATCACCGCGATCCGTCCGTTGCAGGACGGCGTGATCGCCGACTTCGACGCCACCGAGCAGATGCTCCGGTTCTTCATCCAGCAGGTGCACCGGCGTCGCTACTTCGCCAAGCCCCGCCTGGTGATCTGCGTGCCCTCGGGCATCACCGCCGTCGAGCAGCGCGCGGTCAAGGAGGCCGGCTACCAGGCCGGCGCCCGCCGGGTCTACATCGTCGAGGAGCCGATGGCCGCGGCGATCGGCGCCAACCTGCCCGTGCACGAGGCGACCGGCAACATGATCGTCGACATCGGCGGGGGTACGACGGAGGTCGCGGTCATCTCGCTCGGCGGCATCGTCACGAGCCTTTCGATCCGCACCGCCGGCGACGACCTCGACCAGGCGATCATCGCGTGGATGAAGAAGGAGTACTCCCTCATGCTGGGGGAGCGCACCGCCGAGGAGATCAAGATGACCCTGGGGTCGGCGTTCCCGCTGCCCCAGGAGCCCGAGGCCGAGGTCCGCGGGCGCGACATGATCTCCGGCCTCCCGAAGACCGTGGTCGTCTCCAGCGCCGAAGTCCGTCAGGCGCTCGAGGAGCCGCTGCACGCGATCGTGGACGCGGTCCGCACCACCCTCGACCAGACCCCGCCCGAGCTCGCCGGCGACATCATGGACCGCGGCCTCGTGCTGACCGGCGGCGGCGCGTTGCTGCGCGGCCTCGACGAGCGGCTGCGCCACGAGACCGGCATGCCGGTGCACGTCGCCGAGGACCCGCTGCACTCGGTCGCCATGGGTGCCGGCAAGTGTGTCGAGGAGTTCGAGGCGCTGCAGCAGGTCCTCGTCTCCGAGCCACGACGTCGGTGATTTGACATGGCCATGCATGACCAGCACAAGCGGCCCTCGCGGACGGTTCTGGGGCTCCTGCTCCTCGCCAGCTTCACGCTGATCACGGTGGACGCCCGTGGCGGCGACGACTCGCCGTTCGACCCGGTTCGCTCCGTGGCCGGCGACGTGTTCGGTCCGGTCGAGGAGGGCACCGCGACCGTCGTACGCCCGTTCCAGGCGATCCCGGAGTTCTTCGAGACCACCGGCTCCCTGCGCGACGAGATGCAACGGCTCGAGGCCGAGAACGCCTCCCTTCGCGGCCAGCTCGCGACCACCGTGGTCGACCGGAACCGCGCCGCCGAGCTCGACGGGCTGCTCATCAGCTCGAGCAGCACCGGCTACGCGCTGGTCCCATCGCGGGTCGTGGCGTTCGGGCCTGCCCAGTCCTTCTCCCAGACCGTGACGATCGACGCCGGCACCAGCTCGGGCGTCCGCCCCGACATGACCGTGCTCAACAACGACGGGCTCGTCGGCCGGGTGATCCGCGCCGACCGGAGCACCGCCACCGTGCTGCTCATCGTCGACGCCGACTCCGTGGTCGGCGGACGCCTCGGCTCCAACATGGAGGTCGGGTTCCTCCGCGGCCGCGGCAACGTCGGCGACGACGGCCGACTGGATCTCGACCTGGTCGACAACGCGGTGACGCCCGGCCGCGACGACATCCTGGTCACGTGGGGTTCCGAGAACGGCGCGCCCTATGTGCCCGGCATTCCGATCGGCCGCGTCACCAGCGTGTTCAGCAGCCCCCGTGAGCTCTCCAAGCGAGCCGTGATCGACCCGCTGGTCGACTTCTCGGCCCTCGACCTGGTCGGCGTCGTGGTGGACGAGAAGACCAAGGGCGACCGCTCGCTGATCACTGCCGATGACGCCGCCGACATGAGCGGAGATCGATGATGGCTGCCGTCCGTGCGCTCGTGCTGACCGTGGTGATCACCCTCGCGGTGGTGCTCCAGGTCGCCCTGTTCCCCTACCTCGCCTACAACGGCGTAGTGCCCAACCTGGCGCTGCTGGTGGTGGTCGCCGCAGCCCTGGTCCGCGGCCCCGAGTTCGCCGCGGTGATCGGCTTCCTGTCCGGCCTGGCGATCGACCTCGCGCCCCCGGCGGACCACATCGTCGGTCGGTGGGCGCTCGCGCTCGTCGTGGTCGGCTACCTGGCCGGCCGGGTCCGGCACGACGCTCGGACGTCGGCCCTCGCGGCGATCGTGACGGTGGCCGCCTCGTCGTTCGTGGGCACCTCCCTGTTCGCCCTGTCCGGGTTGGTGCTCGGTGATCCCGCCGTCCCTGTGGGGACGGCGCTCTCGGTCGTGCCGGCCGCGGTGATCTACGACGTGCTCCTCACCCCGTTCGTGCTGCCTCTGATGATGAGGTTGTTCCGCCGGCTCGAACCGCACCAGGCGGTTGCGTACTGATGGCAGCGGCAAGCTTCCGTCGCGCCAGCTCGCGCGAGAAGAGCAGGCTCCGTCTGATCGTCGTGCACGCGCTGGTCCTCTCGCTCTTCGTGACCCTGTTCGCGCGACTGTGGTACCTCCAGGTGCTCGGCGGCGAGGCCTACCAGGCCCAGGCCGCGGAGCAGTCCGTCCGCGAGCTGGTGGTCCAGCCCGCCCGCGGCCTGATCGTCGACGACATGGGGCGGCCGCTGGTGGCCAACCGCACGTCGTGGGTGATCACGGTGGACCGCACGTTGCTGAAGAAGATGGACGAACAGACCCAGGAGCGGCTGCTTCGCCGGGTCGCGGAGACGGTCGACCGCCCCTACAAGGAGATCAAGGCCCGCACCCTGCTCTGCGGGGACGCCGGCGCCGTGTCCGGGACGTGCTGGAACGGATCGCCGTACCAGCCGGTCCCCGTGGCCGAGGACGTCCCGCAGAAGACCGCGGTCTCGATCCTGGAGCAGGGCGAGGACTTTCCGGCCGTGCTCGCGGAGTCACAGAACGTCCGCGCGTACCCCGCGCCCTACGGCATCAACGCCGCTCACCTGCTCGGCTACCTGAGCCCGATCACCGAGGAGGAGCTCGACGAGGCCAAGGCCGAGGGCGACAGCTCGGTGCACGGCGCGTCGGTGGTCGGCCGGGCGGGCGTGGAGAAGCAGTACGACGAGTACCTGCGTGGCTATCCCGGCTACAAGAGGGTCGCGGTCGACTCGCTGGGGCGAGTCCTCGGCGACTCCGGTGAGGTCGAGGGTGAGGCCGGGGACACCTTGGTCACCTCGATCGACGCGCGGGTGCAGGCCGTCGTCGAGCAGCAGCTCGAGTCCACGATCAAGCTGGCCCGGAAGACCGTGGACCGGGTGACGGGCCGGCCGTACGTCGCCGACTCCGGCGCGGCGGTCGTCCTCGACGCGACCAACGGACGGGTGGTCGCCATGGCCGGCTACCCGACGTACGACCCCGGCGTCTGGGTCGGTGGGATCACTGCGAAGGACCTGGCCAAGCTGTACTCCGAGAAGGCCGGCACGCCGTTGCTGTTCCGCGCGACCCAGGGCCAGTTCGCCCCGGGCTCGACGTGGAAGCCGATCGTGACCGCCGGCGCGCTCTCCAACGGCTACACCCAGAACACGAGGCTGGACTGCTCCTCGTCGTTCACGGTCGGCAACCGCGCCTTCAAGAACTACGAGTCGGGCGCCTACGGCTCGATCGGGTTCGACCGCGCGCTCCAGGTCTCCTGCAACACGTTCTTCTACCGGATCGGCTACAACTTCTGGCAGAAGTTCGGTAGCGACGTGGCGGACGTGAAGGCCAAGGACCCGTTGGTGAGCATGGCCAAGATCTTCGGCTTCGGCCGCGAGACCGGCATCGACCTGCCCGGTGAGGCGAGCGGCCGGATCGCGGACCGGCAGTGGAAGCTGGACTACTACGAGGCCAACAAGGACTACTACTGCAAGCTCGGCGAGAAGCCCGGCAACGACTTCCTGCACCGCTTCGCGCGCGAGTTCTGCATCGAGGGCTACGCCTACCGCGCCGGTGACGCCGTCAACTTCGCGATCGGGCAGGGCGACACCATCGTCACCCCGCTGCAGCTCGCCACGGCCTACGCAGCGATCTCCAACGGCGGCACCCTGTGGGAGCCGCGCGTGGGCAAGGCGGTCGTCGACCCCGAGGGCGATGTGATCAAGGAGATCGCGCCGAAGCGGGCGTCGCGGGTCAAGGTCTCCAAGCAGACTCTGAAGTACATCGACACCGCCTTGCTCGGCACCACCCGCACCGGCACGTCGTCATGGAGGTTCATCGACTTCCCGCTCGACGAGGTGAAGATCCGGTCCAAGACCGGCTCCGCCGAGGTCTACGGCAAGCAGAGCACCTCGTGGCTGGCGTCGTACGACAAGCAGTACGTCGTCGTGATGATGGTCTCCCAGGGTGGCACCGGCTCCGGCACGTCCGGTCCGGCGGTCCGCAAGATCTGGGAGACGCTGTACGGCGTCCGCGGCAGCGAGGTGGTCGACGCCAAGGCGGCCATGCCCGGTGCGAAGCCACCGACCGGTCTGCCGGTCTTCGCCCGCGACGGCGAGATCCTGCCGCCGGTCGTCCAGCAGCCCGAGAAGAAGAGGCGCAAGCGATGACGATGACGACCGCGTCCCGCCCCCGCGCCGCCCGCATCGAGAGCACCAGCCGGGTGAAGGCGCCCCGCGTCGACTGGATCCTGATGTTCGCCGTCGCCGGGCTCCTCGTCATCGGCACCCTGCTGGTGTGGTCGGCGACCGCGCACCGCGAGCTGCTGACCGCCGGGGACACCACGTCGTACTTCAAGAAGCAGCTGGTGAACATCGCGATCGGCGTCGTGCTCGGCGTGATGATCACCGCCACCGACCACCGGTGGGTGCGCATCCTCGCGCCCTTGGTGTACGTCGGATCGGTGGTCGGTCTGGCCCTGGTGCTGGTCATGGGCTCGACCATCAACGGCTCCCGGTCCTGGCTGATGATCGGTGGACTCTCCATCCAGCCGGCCGAGTTCGCCAAGCTCGCGGTGATCATCGGCATGGCGTTGCTCGTCGCCGAGCGCACCGAGGGCTCCTGGAAGCAGCGCGAGGTGCGGCACCTCGACGTGCTCGGCATGCTCGCGCTCGCCGGCGTACCCGCACTGCTGATCCTGCTCCAGCCCGACCTGGGCACGATGCTGGTGCTGTCCGCCACCGTCTTCGGTCTGATCGCCATCTCAGGGGCTCCTCGACGGTGGCTGATCCTGCTGTCCGGTGGCGGCGTCGCTGTGGCCGCGGTCGCCGTCAAGGTCGGCTTCCTAGCCGAGTACCAGGTCGCCCGTTTCATGGCCTTCACGAACCCCGACCTCGACCCGCGCGGCGCCGGCTACAACACCGAGCAGGCACGGATCGCGATCGGCAACGGCGGCGTGTTCGGGCAGGGGCTCTTCAACGGGTCGCAGACCAAGTCGGGCTTCGTGCCCGAGCAGCACACCGACTTCATCTTCACCGTTGCCGGTGAGGAGCTCGGCCTGGTCGGCTCCGGGGTGGTGATCGCGCTGCTCGGCGTGGTGCTGTGGCGGGCGCTCAGCATCGCCATGCACTCCGACGACCTGTTCGGTCGCCTCGCCGCCGGCGGGATCGCCTGCTGGTTCGGGTTCCAGGCGTTCCAGAACATCGGGATGTGCCTGGGCATCATGCCGGTGACCGGCGTACCCCTGCCGCTGGTGTCGTACGGCGGCTCGTCGATGTTCGCCACGCTGATGGCGATCGGGCTGCTGCAGAACATCCACCTGCGCACGGACCGGTCGCGGGGCCTCGGTGTGGGCCGCAGCCGGCGAGGCCGGTCCCGGTTCTAGGGTCAGCTCACCAGGGCGAGGGGAGCGGTCGGGTCCCGATGCGCCGGCTGTGCCCGTCGACCTGTCGCGGCACCCGTGGGCCCCTGTCGCCGGGCCGGTTGGTCTCCTCGCCCGCGACCAGCACCGGACGGCCGAGGGCCCGGTACCGCCAGCCCGCGCGCTGCCACCGGTCGCCGTCGAGGGTGTTCCGCCCGTCGAGGAGGCTCGGTCGGTCGACGAGCTCGCGCAGGGCCACGGGGTCGAGCCGCGCGAACTCCGGCCACTCGGTGAGGTGGAGGACCAGGTGAGCGCCGTCGACCGCCGTGTAGACGTCGTCGACGTAGGTGAGGGTCGGGAACACCCGCGCGGCGCTGACGTTGGCCTGCGGGTCGTAGACGGAGACCAGGGCACCCTGCAGCTGGAGCTGGGCCGCGACGTTGAGGGCAGGTGAGTCCCGGACGTCGTCGGTGCCCGGCTTGAAGGCGGCGCCCAGAGCGGCGATCCGACAGCCCAGCACGTTGCCCTGGCACTCCTCGACGGCCATCTCCACCATCCGGTGGCGCCGGCGCATGTTGATCGCGTCGACCTCCCGGAGGAAGGAGAACGCCTCGGTCACATGCAGCTCCGCCGCCCGCGCCATCAGCGCTCGGATGTCCTTGGGCAGGCAGCCCCCACCGAACCCGAGGCCGGCCTGGAGGAAGTCGTGCCCGATGCGGTGGTCGTAGCCGATCGCCTCCGCCAGCGTCACGATGTCGCCGCCGGCCACCTCACACAGCTCCGACATCGCGTTCGCGAAGGAGACCTTCGTGGCCAGGAAGCTGTTGGCGGCGACCTTCACCAGCTCGGCCGTGGCGAGATCGGTCACCACCACGGGGACCGGACTGCTGGCCAGCCGCTGGTAGACGTCGCGCAGGGTGCGTTCGGCCCGGGCAGAGGCGACCCCGAACACCAGGCGGTCGGGCGCCAGGGTGTCGGCGACCGCGTGCCCTTCCCGCAGGAACTCGGGGTTCCAGGCCACCTCGACGTCGACACCGGGTGGAGCAGCGCTCTGGCACAGCCTGCTCAGCCGTTCCGCGGTACCGACCGGGACCGTCGACTTGCCCACGATCAGGGTTCTCGCGGTCAGGTGCGGCAGGAGCGACTCGACGGCCTGGAAGACCTGGCTGGTGTCAGCTGCCATGCCGACGCGGCGCTGCGGCGTACCCACGCAGAGGAAGTGGACATCGGCGTGGTCGGCGAGCTCGGTCAGGGAGGAGGTGAAGCGGAGCCGCCCGCTTCGCAGGTGCTGTCTCAGCAGCTCGCCCAGCCGGGGCTCGAAGAAGGGGAGGCTCCCCGCGCGCAGCTCCTCCAGCCTTCTCAGGTCGCGGTCGGTCGCGAGGACGTCGAAGCCGAGCTCCGCAAGGCAGGCCGCCTGGGTAGTGCCGAGGTATCCGGTGCCGATGATGCCGATGGCGTCGCTCATGGGACCAGCTCCCTGTCCCGGCCCGCTCGAAGCAGGCCGTCGATGACGGTGGGACGTGCGGCCCGGAAGGAGTAGACCGCCGCCAACCGGAGCCTGGTGGTGAGCACGTAGCCGGGAAGGCTCTCCCGCACGTGCCGGTCGGGCGCGTAGCCCTCCAGCAGCGCTTGGGCGCAGGCCTCGGCACGGGCGGTCGAGCAGTGTCCTTTGAGGGCTCGCAGATGCAGGTGTGCGATGAGGTTGCCCAGGTCCAGGCCGGCCTCGCCGGGACACATCAGGTCCAGGTCCAGCAGACCGACGGCGCGAGCGTCCCCGGTCGTGACCTGCTTGTCGTGCAGGTCTCTATGCACGCAGACCGCGGGCGTCGTTGGATGGGCGAGCGTCTGGACTGCCTGCTCCCACACCGGCAGCCAGCGACGCTCGGGGATGAGGTCGTGCTCGCTCGCCGCCTCGAGCCACCTGCGGGCGGCTGCCAGCTCCGCCGTCGCATCGTGCCGAGGCCGGTCCGGCGGGGGTTGGGCGTGCAGCTCGCGCAGGGCCGCACCGATGTGGTGAAGGTCGGCGGCGAGCCGGTCGTCCTCCAGGGTGGGGTCCGCCAGCCGTGCACTCAACGTCGTGCCGGGCAACGCGCAGGTGGTGATGGCACCGAGCGAGTGGTCGACGCTGCGGATCCGGGGTACGTCGGACCGCGTCAGCCTGAGCTCCGTCAGCGAGCCCACCAGCCTCGTCAGGGCCTTCGGTCGCACCACCTTCGTGAAGTCTCCGCCGGCGGTTCGTACGACGCCCCGGCGACCGACCCGGTGGGACAGGAGAACCGCGCCAGGCTGTCCCGCGCATGTACGAAGGCCTGGAAGCTCCGCGTCCGCGCCGTCGCGATGCAACACGACGCCGGAGCCGACAAGCGTCACAGTGCTGTCCTCGCCGAAGCTGGAACGGACCAAGGCCGCCGCCCGCTCGGCCGCCCCCGGGTCCCGGTGCCACTGTCCGCCGTGCAGCGTGCTCGCGCGCCACGCCTCGATCGACAGGTGGTCCCGGTTGCGCGGCGTGGCACGCCTCAGGACGAACCCGCCCTCGTCCAGGCGCTGCACCACCTGCTGCACGGAGGTCACCATGTCGCCCACCCCCGCTCGTCATGGGTCTGGAGCTGGTGGTCCGCCAGGTCGACGAGCCGCTCGGTGTGGCGGGGCCAGCCCGGCTCACGGTTCCGGAACGGGTCGACCGCCTTGCGCAGGAGGTGCGCGGCCGTGTGGGTGGCCAGGCGCTCGGGCGAGGGGAGCGGCAGCACCGACTGATAGCCCTCGTAGAGCGCCTCGACCGCGGCCGCGGGCAGACGCACGTAGTCAGGTGCACCATGGTGCGCGAGCAGCGCGGAGGCACAGGCGAGGTCGATCGCCGGGTCGCCCACACGGGCCGCATCCAGGTCGATCAGGGCAGCCCGCCCGTCGACCCCGATGACGACCTGGTCGGTGGAGAAGTCACCGTGCAGCATTGCCT
>JBFIWG010000096.1:0-10312 GCA_041606495.1 Nocardioidaceae bacterium | reverse complement strand
GTAGTCGTCCGCGCCCTCGCGGGAGCGGGCGAACCAGAGCGTCTCGAAGCCGTCGAGCCGCTGGTAGCCCGGCTCGATGTAGCCGGTGACCGGCGCACCAACTCCGCCGATCGGGATCCGGTCCATCACGTTCATCTTCACGCCACCGACGGCGTCGACCAGGCTCCGGAACCCCTTGAGGTTGACCATCGCGTAGTAGTTGATCTTCAGTCCCGTGATCCCCTCGACGCCCTGGATGGTGGCCTCGACACCCGGGTTGTCCTGCTTCGGGAAGAGCGCGGCGTTGTCCTGGGCCCAGGTGCTCAGGCCGTTGAGGTAGCAGTCGTCGCAGTCGTAGCCGGACGGGAACTGCTCGGCCATCACCGAGCCCTCGGGGAACGGGAAGTTCTGCATGTTGCGCGGCAGGCCGAACAGGACGGTGTGCCCGCTGTCGGCGTCGATGCTGGCGACGGTGATGCTGTCCGGGCGCAGGCCCCAGCGGTCCTGCCCGGAGTCGCCTCCGAGCAGCAGGACGTTGTAGCGGCCGTCATGGGATCCGGTGGCCTCGCCGGCCCCGAACATCGTCACGATGAAGTCGCGCTGGACACCGACCACGTGGGACGCGAACAGCAACGAGCCGGCGACGGAGAAGCACAGGAAGCCGTTGATACCGACCATCGCGAGCCGCTGCTTCTGCATCAGCTCCAGCGGCTGGCCGAGCCTCCAGGCGTCCACGAAGAGTCCCGCCCACGCGATGGCGAGCGCCATCAGAGTGAACCGGAAGAGGCCGAGGACGAAGGTGTTGCTCACCAGCCAGTAGACGAAGCCGGGCCAGACCAGTCCGATGAGTACGACGAGCGCCAGGGTGCCGAGGAGCGCGAACCAGATGCGCATGGCGATCCGGCCGACCTGCTTGCGGCCGGCGACGAGCTGCGCTGAGCCCGGGACCAGCAGCGTCATGACCATCAGCGTGACGGCGCGACGGAAGCGCACACGAGCCAGCCGGTCGTCCAACCCGGAGATGATGGCTGACATGTGGGACCCTTCGATCTGTCCGCGAGGACGGTGGAGAACAAGCCCGTCAAGTATCACCAGTCACACCGGTCACGCTGGTCACGGCACGCCGAGGGCCCGGTTGCCGATTCGGGCGTCGGGGTACCGTCTGCGCCATGGCAGATCGTCACCGCGGAGGCGACTCGGGCTCCCCTGAGAAGGGCTCGCCCGAGTACAACTGGCTGTACGGCCAACGGCGCAAGAACGAGGGGCCCTCGGGCGGCGAGGTGCCGGGAGACCCCGAGCCGACTCGCGTCATGCCGACGCTGAACCGCCCGGAGGAGCAGCCGCCCAAGTCACGCCGGGGCCACGGATCGGTCGCCACGGCCCCGCCGGCTCCCCCGCCGGCCAAGGTGAAGCGGCGCCGCCGATTCGGTTGGGTGAAGCTGGTGCTGATCCTCTGGCTGGTGTTCCTGGTTGCGGTGCCGATCTGGGCGTGGACCAAGATCGACAAGGTCAACGCCGAGCCCAAGGGCGACCGGCCCGGCTCGCAGCCTGGCCACAACTACCTGCTGGTCGGCAGCGACAGCCGCGAGGATCTGACCAGGGCGGAGCGCCGACGGCTCGGCACCGGCCAGGCGGAGGGCCGTCGTACCGACACGATCATGCTGCTGCACACCGGCTCCGGACCGAACCTGCTGATGTCGATCCCCCGCGACTCGATCGTGGACGTGCCGGGCTACGGCACCAACAAGATCAACGCTGCCTACGCCTTCGGCGGTCCGAAGCTGCTGGTCGAGACGATCGAGAACGAGACCGGCATCCGGGTCGACAGCTACGTCGAGATCGGCTTCGGTGGCTTCGTCAACGTGATCGACGCTGTGGGTGGTGTCGAGATCTGCCCCAAGGACGCGATGAACGACCCCCTCGCCAACCTCGACATCAAGAAGGGCTGCCAGGAGGCCGACGGGCCGACCGCGCTCGGCTACGCGCGGTCCCGCAAGCTCTCCAGCCTCGGCGACATCGACCGCGCGCAGCGGCAGCGCGAGGTGGTCAGTGCCGTGGGCAGCGAGGCGGCCTCGCCCTGGTCGGTGCTCAACCCGGTCCGGTACTTCAGGCTCGCCAGTGCCGGTGCCGACGCGCTGCGGGTCGGCAAGGACACCGGGCCGTTCGACACCGCACGATTCGCCTGGGCGATGACCCGGGTCAGCGGCGAGAACGGCCTGACCTGCTCGGTGCCGATCGCGGATCTAGCCGTGAACTGGGACTCGGAGCGCGCTCCGCGGATGTTCAAGCTGATCAAGGAGGACCGCACCGAGGACATCGGCAAGCGTCTCTGCAAGGCCTCCGGTCTGGCTCAGTAGCGCCTGGTACTGAGGACTAGTGGCCCAGCCGCCCAGGGCGGTCTTGGGGGACAATGGGTCAGCGGGGCTGATCCTGGAGGTTCACTGGTGCAGCGGTACATCGACGAGCTGCGCCTGCTGCACGCCATCCGGCTCGCGGTGGTGGCCACCGACACCGCCGGCGCCATCACGTTCGCGAACGAGGCGGCCACCGAGGTGTATTCCACCGAGGCGGAGGACCTGCTCGGACGCGACATCCTGGAGCTGCTGTCGGGCGACGGGGAACCGGAGCCCTTCGACCTCGAGGCGGTCCTGGAAGGCGAGACCTGGCGCGGCGACCTGACCGTGCACCGGCCTCACGGCGGCACGTTCCTCGCCGCGGTCTCGGCCACGCCGGTCCTCGATCGGGGCGGAACCGTGGTCGGCGCCGTGGTTGTCGCCGAGGACATGACCGAGATCCGCGAGGCCGAAGCAGAGGCAGTGGCCAGCGAGGAGCGCCTCCGGCTGGCCCACGAAGCCGCTCAGCTCGGCAGCTGGCACTGGGACATGGCCACCGGAACGACCGTCTGGGACGAGCAGCTCGAAGCCATCTACGGGATGCCGCCCGGCGGGTTCGGCGGGACGTTCGAGGCGTGGGAGGCGACCTTGCATCCCGACGACCACGACGAGGTCATGGAGATCGTCCAGGACGCCCTCGCCGCGCGCTCGTCGTACGTCCTGCGCAACCGGATGTTCTGGCCTGACGGAACCGTGCGGTGGATCGAGGCACACGGCAAGGTCACCACCGACGAGCGAGGGAACCCCACCGGCACGATCGGTTGTGTCCGGGACATCACCGACCGGGTCGCGATCCAGGAGCGCGAGGCGGACGCCGCCGCGCGCGCTCTGCTGCTGCAGGAGGTGACCGCCGACTTCTTCCGCGCCTGGACGATCGAGCAGGTCGAGAAGACGCTGGCCGCGAGCCTCGAACGCGTTGCAGAGATCGTCCCCGACGACGTCGTGCTCCTGGTCCCCGAGAACTTCGCGACCAACAACCGGGGCGAGGCTTTCGTGGTCAGCAGCGGCCGGCCGTTGTCCCGGGAAGACGCGCAGCTGCTCGACACCTTGGCGTCTCAGTGCGCCATCGCCGCCGAGCGCGCGCTGCTCCACACGCGCACGGCGGACATCGCCGACCACCTGCAGTCCAGCCTGGCCGCCAGCCCGCTGCCCAAGCTTGAGCACTTCGAGCTCGCCGTTCACTACTCGCCCGGCGGGGACGAGCTCGAGCACGTTGGCGGTGACTGGTACGACGCCGTGCGCACGTCCACCGGGCAGCTGGCCCTGGTCGTGGGCGACGTGATGGGCCGCGGCGTCGGCGCAGCCACCACCATGATCCGCGTGCGTGCGGGCATCCGCGGACTGCTGACCGTAGATCCCGCTCCGACCGCGATCCTCACGGCTGCCGACGACATGATGAACCGAGATGCGCCGGACCAGTTCGTCACCGCGGTCGCGGTGACGATGGACCCCACCACGGGAGACCTGACTCTCTGCAACGCCGGTCACGTCCCGCTCGTCCTGGTCCACCCGGACGGGAGCACAGAGGCACTCGGTGAGGGCTCGGGGTTGCCGCTCGGCGTGGTCCGTCCGTTGGAGCGGCCCACGGCGCGCGGTCACCTGCAGCCTGGGTCGATCGCGATCCTGGTGACCGACGGCGTCGTCGAGTCACGCGCTCACGATCTCGACGAGGGCATCGCGCGGCTGCGCCGACGCGCCTCGGAGCTGCGCGACAAGCCGCTCCCCGTGCTGGTCGATGCGCTGGCCGAGCTCGCCGACAAGACGATGCGCGACGACGTCACCATCCTGGCGGCTCGCCTCAGCTGAGCTCGGACTGGATCCCGGCGAGGAGCTGCCGTGCCATCACGATCCGCTGCACCTGGTTGGTGCCTTCGTAGATCTGGGTGATCTTCGCGTCGCGCATCATTCGCTCGACCGGGTAGTCGCGGGTGTAGCCGTAGCCGCCGAGCACCTGCACCGCGTCCACGGTCACCTGCATCGCGGTGTCGGAGGCGAAGCACTTGGCGGCCGCGCCGAAGAAGGTGAGGTCCTTGTCTCCACGCTCCGAGCGGCCCGCGGCGGCGTAGGTGAGCTGACGGGCGGCCTCGACCTTCATGCCCATGTCGGCGAGCATGAACTGCAGGCCCTGGAAGTCGGCGATCGGCTTGCCGAACTGCTTGCGCTCCTTGGCGTACTCGAGCGCGTAGTCCAGCGCACCCTGCGCGATGCCGACAGCCTGCGCCGCGATCGTGACCCGGGTGTGGTCGAGCACGCGCATCGCGGTCGCGAATCCGGTGCCCTCGTCGCCGATCATCCGGTCCGCCGGGAGCCGTACGTTGTCGAAGTAGACCTCGCGGGTCGGTGAGCCCTTGATCCCGAGCTTCTTCTCGGGCGCTCCGAACGAGACCCCCTCGTCGGACTTCTCCACGACGAACGCGGAGATCCCCTTGGCGCCTGCCTCGGCGTCGGTAACCGCGAAGACGGTGTAGTAGTCAGAGGTGCCGGCGTTGGTGATCCAGCGCTTCACGCCGTTGAGGACGTAGTGGTCACCCTCGCGGACCGCGCGGGTCTTCATCGCTGCGGCGTCGGAGCCCGCCTCCGGCTCGGAGAGGCAGTAGGAGAACATCGCCTGACCTGAGGCGACCGGCGTGAGGTACTTCTTCTTCAGCTCCTCCGACCCGGCCAGGATCAGCGGCATGGTGCCGAGCTTGTTGACGCCGGGGATCAGCGACGACGACGCGCAGGCCCGGGCGATCTCCTCGATCACGATGCACGTGGCGAGTGCGTCAGCACCCGCGCCGCCGTACTCCTCGGCGATGTGCGGAGCGGCGAAGTCGGCACCGGCGAGCGCGTCGTACGCCGCCTTGGGGAACTCCCCGGACTCGTCGACCTCGGCCGCGTGCGGAGCCACCTTCGCGTCGCAGACCGCACGGACCGCCTCGCGGATGGCTTGGTGCTCTTCGGACAGGGCGAACATCGGGTAGTCAGCGCTCATGCCGCCGATGATACTGCCGAGTAACACCGACGTCTCTGTCAGATAGGCCACTGAACCGCCGCGCTAGCCTGGAGCAATGGCGACAGATCGAAGCACATCGACCCCGGCCTGGCTCGACGAGGACAACATCCGCTTCATGCTGGACAAGTGCGAGACCTGGGCGATCGTCGGCCTGAGCGGCAACCCCTCGCGGACCGCCTACCGGATCGCGAAGCTGCTCCAGTCGCGCGGCAAGCGGATCGTG
This sequence comes from Nocardioidaceae bacterium, assembly GCA_041606495.1. Lineage (GTDB taxonomy): Bacteria > Actinomycetota > Actinomycetes > Propionibacteriales > Nocardioidaceae > Nocardioides_C. Next base: position 4,722 of record JBFIWG010000096.1, on the reverse strand, counting down.
CCGATCCACCCGGAGGCCAACCACGTGCTCGGCGAGGACGGCTACGCCTCGTTGGCCGAGGTGCCGTTCCCGATCGACTGCGTGGACGTCTTCCGTCGCTCGGAGGCGGCCGGCGAGTTCGCCGACCAGGCGGTGAACATCGGTGCCAAGGCGGTCTGGTTCCAGCTGGGCGTGGTCGACCACGACGCCTTCGAGCGGACCACCCGGGCCGGCGTACCGATGGTGATGGACACCTGCCCGGCGATGGAGTGGCCGCGGTTCAGCTGAACCCGACGGTGCGCTTCTGGTCGCCGCGGACTGCGGCCCCCTTGGCACGAGCGGTCTCGGCCAGCGACTCCTGGAACTCCACCATCCTCGTGCGCAGCGCGTCGTCAGCGGCGGCGAGGATGCGGACGGCCAGCAGGCCGGCGTTGCGGGCGTTGCCGATCGCGACCGTCGCGACCGGGACACCCGCCGGCATCTGCACGATCGACAGCAGCGAGTCCATCCCGTCGAGGTACTTCAGCGCCACCGGCACCCCGATCACCGGGAGCGGGGTCACCGCGGCGAGCATGCCCGGCAGGTGGGCGGCGCCCCCGGCACCGGCGATGATCACCGACAGCCCTCTGCCGGCGGCCTCGCGGCCGTAGGCCAGCATCTCGTCGGGCATCCGGTGCGCGGAGACGACGTCGGCCTCGAACGCGACGTCGAACTCCTCGAGCGCGTCGGCAGCCGCCTTCATCGTCGGCCAGTCGGAGTCGGAGCCCATCACGATTCCCACACGGGGTGCTGCGTCGGTCATTCGGACTCCATCCCTAGGTCGCCCTGGAACCACGCAGCCGCGTGGCGGGCTCGTTCGAGCACGTCGTCGAGGTCGTCACCGTAGGCGGTGACATGGCCGACCTTGCGGCCCGGCTTCACGTCTTTGCCGTACAGGTGCACCTTGAGCCGCGGGTCGCGCGCGAACGCGTGCGGGTAGCCGTCGTACAGCCGACCCACCTGGCCACCGAGGATGTTGACCATCACCGTCCACGGCTGGCGGGCTTCCGGCGAGCCCAGAGGCAGGTCCATCACCGCGCGCAGGTGGTTCTCGAACTGGCTGGTGACCGCGCCGTCCATGCTCCAGTGGCCAGTGTTGTGCGGACGCATCGCCAGCTCGTTGACCAGCACCCGCCCGTCAGTGGTCTCGAAGAGCTCGACCGCGAGGATTCCGGTGACGTCGAGGGCCCCGGCCACCTTCAGCGCGATCTGCTGCGCCTCGAGCGCGACCTCCTCGGGCAGGTCGGGCGCGGGCGCGATCACCTCGGTGCAGATCCCGTTGGTCTGCACCGACTCCACCACCGGGTACGCCGCGGCCTGACCCGAGGCCGACCGGGCGACGAGGGCCGACAGCTCGCGCCGGAACGCGACCTTCTCCTCGGCCAGGATGCTGACCCCGGTCGAGGCGGCGACGGCGAACGCGTCCGCACACTCCTCGGCGGAGCCGACGACCCACACACCCTTGCCGTCGTAGCCACCGCGGGTGGTCTTCAGCACGACCGGGAATCCGCCCACGTCCTGGGCGAACGCGGCCACCTCGTCGGCGTCGAGAACCACCCCGTGCCGCGGACTGGGCACATCCAGCTCGTCGAGCCGGGCGCGCATCACGCTCTTGTCCTGGGCGTGCACCAGCGCCTCAGGGCCCGGCCGGCAGGCGACCCCGTCCGCCGCGAGGGCGTGCAGGTGTCCGGTCGGGACGTGCTCGTGGTCAAAGGTGACCACGGCGCAGCCGTCGGTGACCTTCCGCAACATCTCGAGGTCGCGGTAGTCACCTACCACCGAATCCGGGATGACCTGCGCAGCAGACACGTCGGGCCCTTCGGCCAGCAGCCTCAACGGCAGGCCTAGCGGCACGGCGTACTGCGCCATCATCCTGGCGAGCTGGCCACCACCGATGATGGCCAGAACCGGAGTCGTGTCATCCGTCTTGCGGGCGCGCGAGTTCACGGGTAGAGGGTAACGACCCTCCTCCGCTCACCTCACGACGTGGCAGTCTCTGCCCCCACGTAGACGGGTGGCGTGACCTCAAACCTGAGGCCTCTACCCCGGATGGTGGTGATCAGCGACGGTCGTCGCGTGTCATCACCGAGCTTCTTTCGGACCCAGCCGAGATGCACATCGATGGTCTTGGCAGACGTCCAAAACGTCGTCTCCCAGACGTCCCGCATGAGCTCCTCGCGCGTGACAATCTCCCCCGGACGGCTGATGAGAGCATGTAGGAGGTCGAACTCCTTGTTCGACATCCTGATCTCAACGCCATCCCGCCATACCCGACGTGAATCCACGTCTAGGTCCACCCCCTGAACACTAAACATGTCCATCAGGTTAAAAAGACAAATCGGACAGCGTTTGCCTTTTCGTCAAGATTGACCCGAAGGGGCTACGCCCTGACCGGTCGGTCTAGACCGCGGCTGAGCGGCCCCACTGGTCAGAGCCGGCGGACCGCGACCGGCTCGATCACGCCGAAACCGCGCACCGGACGGGCCGGTAGCGCCCGGGTCTCGAACAGGTCCTGGGGCAGCAGCGCGGCGGTTGTGTGGTCGGTGATCACCCGGTTGCGGCGGGCCACCCCGGTCAGCCGCGCGGCCATGTTCACCGGGGGGCCGAACACGTCGCCGAGCCGCATGATGACCGAGCCGGTAGCCAGCCCGAGGCGTACGTCGGGAAGCCGCTTGTCGTGGCCGATCACGTCGACGATGTTGTGCGCGATCTGCAGCGCCCGGACCGGGTCCTCACACACGAACAGCACCGAGTCGCCGAGGGTCTTGATCACCCGGCCCCGCTTGGCGGCAACGACATCGGCGCAGCGGGACTCGAAGATCTCCACGAGGTCGCCCAGCTTGTCCTCAGACATCTCGTTGGACAGGGCGGTGAAGCTCACCAGGTCCGCGAAGCCAACGGTGACCTGGGTGGTGTGCAGGTCCTCGTCGGCGGCGCCCAGGGCCTCGACCCGGCCGACCGCGGCCGCAAGGTGACGGCGCCAGGAGTAGATCAGCAGCTGCTCGAACGGTGCGCCGACCTGTTCGGCGATCCGCAGGGCGCTGCCGATGCGGCTCCCGGTCGCCTCCGAGCCGGCCTCGAGCTGCTCGACGCGCGCGGACAGCGTGGCAACCTGCCAGTCGGCGAGCTTGGCCATGGTCTGGCCCACCGCACGGGTCAGTCGCACCGCGGTGTCGAAGTCGATCGCACCCGCCTCGACCGAACCGACCAGCGTGGCCAGCGCGCTCAGATCGGCATCGGTGAACGCGGCCTGCTCCCCCGCCTCGGGAAAGCCGAGCGCACGCCACAACCGGCGGGCGTCCTCCAGGTCCACACCCGCCGCGGTGGCGACGTCCTCGCCGGTCAGCTCCGGGCTCTCACCGAGGATCACCCGCTCGAGCTGGTCCCGCGTGAAGCCGTGAGGCTTACGCTCCGTCATCAGTCCTGTGCTCTTCGTGGTCCAGGCGCCGGGCCTCTGCGCTCTCGAACAGCTGGTCGCTCAGCCTGAGGTGCACGTGCTCGACGTGCGGGATGTCGTGCAGCACGACGCGCCCGTGCGTGCTGGCGTCGGAGATGACCAGCGTCCCGCAACCGAGCAGCCGGTCCATCAGGCCGTGCTCGTAGGCGACGTCGCTGATCCGGATGAGTGGGATGTCGTGACCGGTGCGGGTGAGGATGCCTGAACGGGTGATCAGCCGGCGGTTCGTGACGGCGTAGGTGGTGGTGAGCCAGGCCAGGAACGGCTTGAGCACCAGCCAGGCCACGGCCACGAACGCCAGACCCCAGACGACTGCCTGCACCAGCGGACGAGCGCTCCCGCTGGGGAAGGCACTCAGAAAGCCGGCCACACCGGCGATCAGGATCAGCAGTAGCGCAGGCACCAGCAGGGCCTTGACGTGGGTGCGGGTCGAGACCAGCACCGTCTCGTCCTCGTTCAGCAGCTTGCGGGAGATCGCCACGAGCAGATCATGTCACGGCGCTCAGGCGGACACCGGACGCACGTGGACCACGTCGCCGGCACCGAGCACGCGCACCCCAGCAGCGGTCGTGACCGCCAGCCGGCCGTCCGCGTCGACGCCGCTCGCCTCGCCGACCACCCGCTCCCCTGTGGGCAGGTCCACGCTGACCTGGCGGCCGATCGTGGCGCACCGTCGTACGTAGGAGTCGAGCAGCCCGCGCTTGGCGTCGCCCTCGTCGGCGACCCACTGTCCGTACAGCGCCTCGAAGGAGCGCAGCACCTCCCGCAGGATCACCGAGCGGTCCGTGGTACCGGCTCCCTCGAGCAGCAGCGAGGTGGCGTTCGGGACGGGCAGCTCGTCCCGCGCGGTGGTGACGTTGAGGCCGACCCCGACCACGGCCGCTGCCCCGGCCGGACGCTCGATCCGCTCCACCAGGATGCCCGCGACCTTCTTCTCGCCGACCAGCACGTCGTTGGGCCACTTCAGCTCGCACTCGACCCCGGTCACGGCGCGCACCGCCTCTGAGACCGCGATCCCGACCAGCAGCGGCAGCCACGGCCACCGCTCGGTGGGCACCCGGTCCGGGGCGAGCAGGAAGGAGAAGGTCAGCGCGGCCTGGGGCGGGGTAACCCAGACCCGGTCCAGCCGCCCACGACCGGCCGTCTGGTGCTCGGTCACCAGGACCAGCCCCTCGGCCTCGCCGACGCGCGCACGACCTGCCAGGGTGGCGTTGGTCGACGGCGACTCCTCGACCACCTCCACCTCG
>JBFIWG010000095.1:0-10367 GCA_041606495.1 Nocardioidaceae bacterium | reverse complement strand
GCTAGTTGAGCCGGGCCTTGTGCCGCGTTGAGCCGGGCATTGTGCCGTCGTACGACGCGACGGACCGCCTAGCACGGCAGAACCCGCGGCTCAACGGAGCAGAACCCGCGGCTCAACGGAGCAGAACCCGCGGCTCAACGGGGCAGAACCCCCGGCTCAACGGGGCAGAACCCGCGGCTCAACGAGGGGGAGGGTCGGCTAGTCGTCGTCGGGGTCGTCGAGACGGGCCAGCCACGTGGCCAGCCGCTCGACGGCAGTCTCGAACTCGGGATGCAGATCGGTGAACTCCTGGAGCCGGTCGGCGACCCACGCCAGGGTGACCTCCTCGTCACCCCGGCGCTTCTCGAGCTCCTCGATCCCGCGGTCGGTGAAGTACATCGCTCAGGAGAACGCCTGCTGCAGCAGGGCCTTCTGCTCCTCGACGTGGCGGGAGTGCTGACCCACCGACGGCGAGGACGACTCCGGGCGTGACACCCGGTAGAACGGCACACCGTCGAGCTGCGGGGTGAGGTTGAGCGCCATGTGCGGCCAGGGACCCATGTTCGCGGGCTCGTCCTGCACCCAACGGACCTCCTTGAGGTGCGGGTACCGCGCCAGCTCCGCCTTGAGCTCCTCGACCGGACGCGGGTAGAGCTGCTCGAGCCGCACGATCGCGGTCTTGAGGTCGTCGCCCTCGCGCTTCTTCCGCTCGACCATCAGGTCCCACGTGATCCGGCCGCTGCACAGCAGCACCTTCTCGACCGCGTCCGGGTTGACGTTCTCGTCGCCGATCACCGGACGGAAGCTGCCGTCGGTGAAGTCGCTCGGCTGGGAGGCGGCCTCCTTGCGCTTGAGCATCGACTTCGGCGTGAACACGATCAGCGGCCGGTGCGCCTCGCCCAGCGAGTGCTGGCGCATCAGGTGGAAGTGGCTCGCCGGCGTCGACGGCTGCGCCACCACGAAGGCGTCGTCGGCGGCCATGGTCAGGAACCGCTCGATCCGCGCGGAGGAGTGGTCCGGGCCCTGGCCTTCGTAGCCGTGCGGCAGCAGCAGCACGACACCGGACTGCTGGCCCCACTTGGTCTCGCTGGAGGAGATGAACTCGTCGATCACGGTCTGCGCGCCGTTGACGAAGTCACCGAACTGCGCCTCCCACAGCACCAACGCGTCTGGCCGTGCCACCGAGTAGCCGTACTCGAAGCCCATCGCGGCGTACTCCGAGAGCAGCGAGTCGTAGACGTAGAACTGCGCCTGGTCCTCGGAGAGGTTGGCCAGCGGGGTCCACTCGTCGGCGTTGTTGCGGTCGATGATGGTCGCGAAGCGCTGCACGAACGTGCCGCGACGCGAGTCCTGACCGGCGAGGCGGACCGGACGGCCCTCCATCAGCAGCGAGCCGAACGCGAGGATCTCGCCGGTGCCCCAGTCGATCGGACCGTCGGTGATCGCGGCGGCGCGACGCTGCAGCTGCGGCAGCACCTTGGGGTGTACGACGAACCCGTCCGGCGCGTTCACGTGGGCGTCGGCGATCCGCTTCAGCGTCTCCTTGGAGATCGCCGTGGTCGCCGTACCGCTGCTCTTCTCGGGGTAGTCCGGGACCGTGGTCCAGTCATCGGGGGCGTTGGTCGCCTCACGGACCTCGGTGAACACCCGCTCGAGCTGCTGCTGGTAGTCGCGAAGCACCTGCTCGGCCTCCTCGACGGTGATGTCGCCGCGGCCGATCAGGGACTCGGTGTAGAGCTTGCGGACCGAGCGCTTCTGCTCGATCAAGTCGTACATCAACGGCTGGGTGTACGACGGGTCGTCGCCCTCGTTGTGACCACGGCGGCGGTAGCACACCAGGTCGATGACGACGTCCTTCTTGAAGGCCTGCCGGTACTCGAACGCGAGACGGGCAACCCGGATGCAGGCCTCGGGGTCGTCGCCGTTCACGTGGAAGATCGGCGCCTGCACCATCCGGGCCACGTCGGTGCAGTACAGCGACGAGCGGGACGCGGCAGGGGAGGTGGTGAAGCCGACCTGGTTGTTCACGACCACGTGGATCGTGCCGCCGGTGCGGTACCCGCGCAGCTGGGAGAGGTTCAACGTCTCGGCAACCACGCCCTGGCCGGCGAAAGCGGCGTCACCGTGGACCAGCAGCGGCAGCACCGGGAACTCGGCGCCGCGGTTGAGCATGTCCTGCTTGGCGCGGGCGATGCCCTCGACGACCGGGTTCACAGCCTCGAGGTGCGAGGGGTTCGCGGCCACCGACACCTTGATGTTGTGGCCGGTGCCCGCGGTGAACTCGCCCTCGGCGCCAAGGTGGTACTTCACGTCGCCGGAGCCCTGCACCGTGCGCGGGTCGATGTTGCCCTCGAACTCGCGGAAGATCTGGCTGTAGCTCTTGCCGACGATGTTGGCCAGCACGTTCAGCCGGCCGCGGTGGGCCATGCCGATGGTGACCTCGTCGAGGTTGTCCTCGGCGGCGGCCTCGCAGATCTCGTCGATCAGCGGGATGGTCGTCTCGCCGCCCTCGAGGCTGAACCGCTTCTGGCCGACGAACTTGGTCTGCAGGAACGTCTCGAACGCCTCGGCCTGGTTGAGCTTCAGCAGGATCCGCAGCTGCTCCTCGCGGGGCGGCTTGACGTGCGGCTGCTCGACCCGCTCCTGGATCCAGCGGCGCTGCTCGGGGTCCTGGATGTGCATGTACTCGATGCCGACGGTGCGGCAGTAGGAGTCCCGCAGGATGCCGAGGATGTTGCGCAGCTTCATGAAGCGGCGGCCGCTGCCGCCGAACGACCCGGTCGCGAACTCGCGGTCGAGGTCCCACAGCGTCAGGCCGTGCGACTCCACCTCCAGGTCGGGGTGGCTGCGCTGCTGGTACTCCAGCGGGTCGGTGTCGGCCATGATGTGACCGCGGACCCGGTAGGCGTGGATGAGCTCGAGGATCCGGGCCTGCTTGCTGATCTCGTCGTCGTGGGACGTGGAGATGTCCTTGGCCCAGCGGATCGGCTCGTAGGGGATGCGCAGCGCCCGGAAGATCTCGTCGTAGAAGCCCTCCTCGCCCAGGAGGAGCAGGTGCAGCCGGCGCAGGAAGTCCCCGGACTGGGCACCCTGGATCACCCGGTGGTCGTAGGTCGAGGTGATCGTCATGACCTTGGAGACGGCGTTGCGCTGCAGGGTCTCCTCGGACGCGCCCTGGTACTCCGGCGGGTACTCCATCGCCCCGACGCCGATGATGGCGCCCTGCCCCTTCATCAGGCGCGGGACGGAGTGGTTGGTGCCGATGGTGCCCGGGTTGGTCAGGCTGATCGTGGTGCCCTGGAAGTCCGTGACCGCGAGCTTGTTGTTGCGCGCCTTGCGGACGATCTCCTCATAGGCGGTCCAGAAGCCGGCGAAGTCCATCGCCTCGGCGGCCTTGATCGACGGCACGAGCAGCTGACGGGTGCCGTCCGGCTTCTGCATGTCGATGGCGAGGCCGAGGTTGATGTGCTGGGGCTGGATCAGGGTGGGCTTGCCGTCGATGACGTCGAAGCCGTTGTTCATCTCCGGCATCTGCTTGAGCGCCTTGACCAGCGCGTAGCCGATGATGTGGGTGAACGAGACCTTGCCGCCACGCGCACGGGCGAGGTGGTTGTTGATCACGGTGCGGTTGTCGATGAGTAGCTTGACCGGCACCGAACAGACACTCGTCGCGGTCGGGACGCTGAGGCTGGCGTCCATGTTTTGCACGGTGCGGGCCGGTGCGCCACGCAGCACAGTCAGCTCGGGCTCGTCGCTGACATCCGGCTTGGCGGTGGGCTCGGGCTCCTTGGGCACCGGAGCGGTGGTCTTCGGGGCAGCCTTGGCCGGCGTCTGGTCGGCGCGCGGGTTCGCGGAGGCGGCGCTCTTCGCGGTCGGTGCCGGCGCCTTGGCCGGGGCGGCCGGAGCAGACTGGCTCGGCTTGGCCGAGGGGGCCGGCTTGGTCGCGGGCGCCGGCTTCTCGGTGCTCTTCGCGGCGGGGGTGGCGGCCTTGGCCTCGCCCGCGGCGGCCTTGTCGGCTCCGTCACGGGTCGGCTTGTCGGTGACGTGCTCGCCGGGTGTGTAGTTCTTGAAGAAGTCCCACCAGGCCCTGTCGACGCTGTTCGGATCCTGCTGGTAGCGCTCGTACATCTCGTCTACGAGCCACTCGTTGGCTCCGAACGCCGACATGGGGTTGTCTTGCGAAGACTCGGCCACGGCCTGAATCGCCTCTTCCGCTGCGTCTCTTAAGGTGGGTGTTCGGCTCCAAGGCTAGACCTTCGGCCGAGGATCTTGCAGCCGGGATCGACCGAAGGCCACGCGGTGTTGTCAGCCTCACGTCGAACCAACCCCCAAGCTACTGATTGGACAAGTGATGTCTCTGTTTCCCGCACCCGGAGGAAGCATGCTCACAGGCTTGGTGCTGCTGGCCCTGATGATGGGGGCCGGCTGCACCAACGACTCTGCGACACCCACGCCCACACCGACGGCCACGCCGCTGCCGAGCTCCTCGACCGGGTCGGCAGCGACGCTGGAGCCGAAACCCGTCCCGCTGGACATCGAGGTCGTCCGGGTCCTGGGCTCGCGGCTGAAGCGTCCGCATGTCGAGCTCATCGAGCGGCAGGTGGGTCGAGCGGTCTCGGCGTACTTCAACCAGGCCTTCCTCGACGGCGACTACCCTCGTCGCAACTTCTCCGCGGCGTTCGGCAGCTTCTCCCGGGGCGCCGCCCAGGAGGCCCGCCGTGACCGTCGGCTCCTGACCAACGCCAGCGTCGGCGCCGTGGTGGAGAGCGTCACGCCCCGGCAGAAGGTGGCCCGGCTCGACGTGCTGGTGCCCAACAAGGTCGCGGCCGGGGTGACCGCACGTGTGCGTCTGGTCTTCCTGCAGGAGCGTGCGCGGGGGGCTGATCAGAAGGTGACCTTGTCCGGTCGGCTGCTGCTGACCCGCAAGAAATCAGGGGGATGGCACATCTTCGGGTACGACGTCGCCAGGTCGGCCGTCCCCGCAGCACAGGGAGGGAACCGATGACCGCACGCATCCAGCGATTCAGGAAGGCGATGGCGCTGGCCGTCGTACTGGGCGTGACCGCGCTCGTCGTTCCCAACGCAACCGTGCGGGAGGCGCCGGCTGCGCTGGTCAAGGTGCAGACCGCCGACGCCGTGGACTACCCGGGTGTGAAGTGGATCCTGCTGCTTGGCTCGGACGCCCGCCAGGGCCAGTCGGTCCTCCGAAGTCGTGCGGACGCGATTCAGCTGGTCGGCATCAACACCAGGACCGGGGCGGCCACCGCCATCGGGATTCCGCGGGACTCCTACGTCAGCATCCCCGGCCACGGCAGCAACAAGATCAATGCGGCGATGACCTTCGGTGGCCCGCAGCTGATGGCCGCCGCGGTCGGCAACATGGTGGGGATCCGCCCGGACTACGTCTTCACGACCAGCTTCTGGGGCTTCTCACGGATGGTGAACGCGATCGGCGGGATCACCGTGACTTCGAAGTACCGCTTCTCGGACCCGGTGAAGCCGGCCGGCTACAAGGTGGGCAAGAACAAGCTCAACGGAATCCAGGCGATGGTCTTCGCGCGGCTTCGCAAGCCGTTCCCGCGCGGCGACTTCGACCGCTCGGCCAACCAGCAGCGGACGCTGGTGGCGATCCTCAACCGGGTTCGCCAGAACCAGGACAAACGTGGCTTCATGGAGCGCGGGGTGTTGTCGGTGATCAACAACCTCAACACCCCCAACGTCCGTCCCTCGGAGCTGTTCCGGCTGGCCCAGGCGGCCGCGCAGATCAACCCGAACAAGTTCCGCGGCTGCGTCATCGGTGGCCGCACCGGGTACGTCGGTGCAGCCAGCGTGGTCTTCGCGAACACGGGCCAGGCTCGCAGCATCGCGGCCCGTACGCGCAAGGACGCGACGCTCAACGGCCCCTGCTGAGGCCGTTGAGCGTCACGGCGCTCAGCGTCGCTCGATCTTGGCCTTCGCGTTGCCGAGGTCGAGCACGGTTCCGCTGCCGTCGAGCAACGAGATGCGCACAGCGGTCACCTTGATGCCACGAACGGACGGGATCTTCAGGCCGACCTCGACCTTGAAGTCGTCGGAGACGAAGGGGTTGCCCGGGGTCGGCACGACCTGCTCCTCGCCGTTCACGGTCATCGAGGCGATCCCGGTGCCGTTGATGTGCTTGGCGACGATCCGCCCGTCACGGTTCTGGCGCACGTTGGCGCGACCGGTGATGCCCTGCAGAGTCAAGGCGCCGTCGCCGAGCTCGACCGAGGACAGGTAGCTGTAGGTGCCGGCGCGAGCGGTCCCGACCTGGCGCTGGAGCCCCATCGTGCCCGAGTCGACCTTGCCGATACGGAGCAGACCGGGGATGTCGATCCCCGTCACGTCGTTGCGCTGCCACTTGCCGCCGGTGCCCTGGCAGGGGAGCGGCTGCATCGCCATCCGCCCGATGCTGATGCCGTCGCCGAGAACGGAGGCCTCGGTTGCGTAAGCGTTGCCGCGGAAGACTCCTGCGGGGACGTCGGTGAAGATCTTCGACCAGGCGCGGCTCAGGTTGACCGTGGAGCCGTTGGCGAGCTCGACCTTCAGGGCGTAGGCGCTGGCCGCCGCGAATCCCCGGCGCTCGCGGACAGGTGTGCGCTCCCAGCCGAAGGAGACCGTCCCGACCTGGGGGATCTCGATGGCGCCGGCCTTCTCGATGATCTCGAGTGCGGCCGCGTCGGCGCCGCTGTTCACTGCCTCCACGAGGTCGTCGAGGGGCGTTCCGGTGCTCGGCTGGTCCGAGGGCGCCAGGTGCAGCTCAACGTCGGTCCACGCGACCTTCGTGTCGGCGCCCAGGCGGCCGGCGCGCGAGTAGGCCTTGGCGATCGTCTTGAGCGCACCGATCTCGAGCCGGGGACCCTTGGGGTCGCCGAGGACGATGTCGGCCACGGTGTTGACGCTGCGAGAGCCGTACAGCTCCTTGGCCTTTGCGCGGTAGCTGGTCGTGGCGCTGGTGACGGCGCCGACGTCGATCATCTCGTTGGCGTTCAGGGTCCCGACCACACCATGCTCGGAGTGCCGCACCGGTGCCGCCTTGGTGCAGCCCATCACCGACCAGGCGGTCGGCCCGGAGCCGGCGCTGCCCTGGTCGGTCCCGGCGAGGACCCGGGTCCCGTACGCCGACCCCTGGTAGGCGAACGGCGTCTCGGCACGGCCCGCGGCCTGTGCCGACGTCGCGGCACCGACGACCATGCCGGAGACGATGGTCGCGGTGGCGACGGCCGCAGCCGCCAACCGGGTGGACAAGGATCGACGGTCGTACATGTGCTCCCCGCTCGCTGTGGCATGTCGAAGGCCGACCCCATTGGATGCGGCCGGCCTAGTTACTTGCTGGTAACGAAAACCTATCCGTCTCGGTTACGGGTCAGCGAGACCCGTCCGATGTGGGGTCGGTCACAACAGGGATGCCCAGGCGAGAAAGCGACGAAACGGACAAATGCGGGACGAGGCCGAAATCGACCGAGAATGTAGTGAAAGTCAGCAATGAGATGTGGTGGCGCCCCCGGTAGGATTCGAACCTACGCACCCGCCTCCGGAGGGCGGTGCTCTATCCCCTGAGCTACGGGGGCTCATGGGCTGCGCCGACGAGCGTACATGACAGAACCGATGACCGTGATTGGGGGCGTGCACATGAACGGCACCAACCTGCGCGCCCTGGTCGTCGACGACTCCGCCGTGATCCGGGAGCTGATCGCGGTCAATCTTCAGCTCGAGGGGTTCGAGGTCGTGACCGCCGACGACGGGCTGAGCGCCCTGGAGAAGGTGCACGAGCTCGAGCCGCACGTGGTGACGCTGGACGTGATGATGCCGCGGCTCAACGGGCTGGAGACCGTCGAGCGGTTGCGGGCCGACCCGGCTACCGCGCACATCCCGATCGTGATCGTCACCGGACGTGCCCAGGCCAGTGACGTCGCGCGGGGCAAGGAGCTCGGGGTCGAGGCCTACCTCACCAAGCCGTTCGAGCCCGCCGAGCTGGTCGACGTCGTGACCCGGCTGGCGCGCTCCGGGCGAGGCTCGGTCGACGCCTGACCGACCTCTGCATCCGCTGAGCGGTATCGGGGTGAGGTGTCCGGGTTGCCGCCGATACCCTTGCACGGTGACTCCTGAACAGCTCTCCGCCACGATCGTGCATGCCCTCGCCGAGCTCGTCGACGACGGCGTGGTGACCCTGCCCGACGGCGTGCCCGCGCAGGTGGTGGTGGAGCGACCCAAGGTCAAGGACCACGGCGACTACGCCACGAACGTCGCGCTCCAGCTGGCGAAGAAGGCCGGGATGCCGCCGCGGGAGTTCGCCTCGCTCCTGGCCGACCGGCTGGAGAACGCCGAGGGTGTCGCCTCCGTCGAGATCGCCGGCCCCGGTTTCCTGAACATCAGGGTGGATGCCGGGGCGCAGGGAGCCTTGGCCGCGCAGATCGTGGCGGCCGGTCCGTCGTACGGCTCGTCGGACCTGTTCGCCGGCGAGAAGGTGAACCTCGAGTTCGTCTCCGCCAACCCGACCGGGCCGATCCACATCGGCGGTGTCCGCTGGGCAGCGGTCGGTGACGCCCTCGGTCGCATCTTCAGCCTCAGTGGCGCTGAGGTCACCCGGGAGTACTACTTCAACGACCACGGTGCGCAGATCGACCGCTTCGCACGCTCGCTGCTGGCTCGCGCCAAGGGCGATCCGGTGCCCGAGGACGGGTACGGCGGCCAGTACATCGACGACATCGCCAACGACGTCCTCGCCCAGGAGCCGGACGCGCTCGCACTCCCCGACGACGAGGCGCAGGAGGTCTTCCGCGCCGTCGGGGTGAGCCTGATGTTCGCCGAGATCAAGAAGAGCCTGCACGAGTTCGGGGTCGACTTCGACGTCTACTTCCACGAGAACAACCTGCACGAGACGGGCGCCGTCAAGCGCGCCATCGCGCGGCTCACCGAGATGGGCAACACCTACGAGCAGGACGGTGCGCTGTGGCTGCGCACCGAGAAGTACGGCGACGACAAGGACCGGGTGATCATCAAGTCCGATGGCAAGGGCGCCTACATCTCGGGTGATCTCGCCTACTACCTCGACAAGCGCGAGCGCGGCTTCGACCGGTGCCTGATCATGCTCGGCGCCGACCACCACGGCTACGTCGGACGGCTGCACGCCATGTGCGCCGCGTTCGGCGACGAGCCGGGCAAGAACCTCGAGGTACTGATCGGGCAGATGGTGAACCTGCTCCGCGACGGCCAGCCGCTGCGGATGTCGAAGCGGGCCGGCACCGTGATCACGATGGAGGACCTGGTCGACGCGATCGGCGTCGACGCCGCGCGCTACGCCCTCGCCCGCTACACCTCCGACACCACGATCGACCTCGACCTGGACCTGTGGGCGCGCCAGACCAGCGACAACCCGGTGTTCTACGTGCAGTACGCCCACGCCCGGCTCGCGTCGATCCTGCGCAACGCCGGTGACCTCGGTCTCGAGCCGGGAGGTTCCGACTTCGACCCCTCCCTGCTCTCGCACGAGAAGGAGGGCGAGCTGCTCCGCGCGCTCGCCGAGTTCCCGCGGGTGGTGGCCGCCGCCGCCCAGCTGCGCGAGCCGCACCGGGTCGCCCGCTACCTCGAGGACACCGCCTCGGCGTTCCACAAGTTCTACGACGTCTGCCGGGTGCTCCCACAAGGCGACGAGGAGGCCGGTCCAACCCACCAGGCCCGGCTCCTGCTGATCCAGGCCACCAAGACCGTCTTCGCCAACGGCCTCAGCCTGCTCGGGGTCTCCGCGCCCGAGCGGATGTGATCGCGCGTGCGAGCACATGAGGCCGGCGCCCTCCACGCCGACATCAACACCCGCGGCCCCTCCTGGCTGCGCGAGCCGACCGACGTCAACGCCCTGGTGCCCTCGCTGTGGTCCACCACGGCCCGCAAGAACGACGACGGGGCCCTCGAGATCGGCGGCGTCGATCTCCGCGATCTGGTTGCAGAGCACGGCTCCCCGGCGTACGTCCTCGACGAGGCCGACTTCCGCGCCCGGGCCCGCGCCTTCGGTGACGCCTTCGCGGACTACGACGTTTACTACGCCGGCAAGGCCTTCCTGTGTACGACGGTCGCGCGGTGGATCTCCGAGGAGGGGCTCTCCCTCGACGTGTGCTCGGCCGGAGAGCTGACCGTCGCGCTACGGGCCGGCGTCGACCCCGCCCGGATCGGCTACCACGGCAACAACAAGACCACCGCCGAGCTGCGCCGCGCCGTCGAGGCCGGAGTGGGCCGGATCGTCGTGGACTCGTTCCAGGAGATCGACCGGTTGCTCGCGGTCACCGACGAGCTCGGCGCAACCGCCGCGGTGATGGTCCGGGTCACCGCCGGGGTCGAGGCGCACACCCACGAGTACATCGCCACCGCCCACG
>JBFIWG010000094.1:0-10548 GCA_041606495.1 Nocardioidaceae bacterium | reverse complement strand
TGGTCGTAGTGGGTGCTGGTCTGCCGCACCTGCCGGTGGCCCTCGCGGCCAGCAAGTCCTACGCCGAACGCCTGTTCCGGTACGTCGTGGTGGACCGACTGCCCCGCGACATGGCCGACCGGGCGCTGCTGGTGCCCGCCGGGACCGAGGACGTCGACTACGAGCCGGACGCGCTCGACGAGCTCTACCGCCTCACCGACGGCTACCCCTACTTCGTGCAGGCTTACGGCAAGGTGACCTGGGACGTGTCCGTCGAGTCGCCGATCTGCGTCAAGGACGTGCAGGAGGCCGCACCCGAGGCCGAGGGCGAGCTCGCGATCGGGTTCTTCGGCGCCCGCTACGACCGGGCCACGCCGGCCGAACGGGACTACATGCGGGCGATGGCCGAGCTCGGCGCGGACAACAACGACGCGGCGGTCACCACGGCGCAGGTGGCCGAGGCACTCGGTCGTAAGCCCCAGAGCCTCTCACCGGCGCGCGACGGGCTCATCAAGAAGGGCCTGGTGTACTCCTCCGAACGCGGCACGGTCGCGTTCACGGTTCCACATTTCGGCAAGTTCTTGCGCGCGCAGCACGTCTGAGCCGCAGATGCTGGTGTAACCATGTTCGTGTGCATGCGAACCGGCACGATCTTCCAGCACCCCAGGTCATCGCGCACCGCGGCTCGAGCCTGGTCAACGCCGAGCACACGCTCGGTGCCTACGTTGCCGCACTGGACGAGGGCGCGGACGGGCTCGAGTGTGATGTCCGGCTGACCGCGGACGGCCACCTGGTCTGCGTTCACGATCGACGGGTGGACCGTACGACGGACGCCCGCGGACTCGTCTCGACGATGGACCTCGCCCAGCTCGACGAGCTCGACTTCTCGTCCTGGAAGAACCCCTGGGCCGACCTGGACGACGAGGCGCCCGAGGTCGCCGAGGACACCCGCAAGGTGCTCACCTTGAAGCGGCTGATGGAGACCGTGGCCGACTACGACCGGCCCGTCGACCTGGTGATCGAGACCAAGCACCCGACCCGTTACGCGGGGCTCGTCGAGCGGCGTCTCGTGCAGCTCCTGGAGTCCTTCGGCTGGACGGGTGCGGACTCACCGGCCCGGGTGATGAGCTTCTCGTGGTTGGCGTTGAACCGGGTCAAGAAGCTCGCTCCGGACCTCGAGGTCGTCATGCTGATCGACCGGATCTATGCCTGGCAGGTGACCAAGAACCTGATCGGGGACGACTGGCTCGTGGGTCCGGGGATCGCGCTCCTGCGCGACAATCCGAGATTGCTCCCTAAACTATTTCGCGACGGACGTCGTACCTACGTCTGGACAGTGAACAGCCCCCAGGACCTGGACCTCTGTGTCGAGCTGGGGGTCGAGGCAGTGATCACCGACACACCCGCTGCTGCCCTGATCCACTTGGATCGGTCAGTTTGACGGCTCTCGTGTTGGGGAGACTCGCACTGTGACCGGTTGACGATTTGCTAGAGGGGTGGGACAGGCGTGGCAACACGCTCCCTACGTGCAGAGCACGCGCCAGTATCACTGCGCGTGCCTTTTTCTGCGTCCTCGGTAGCCGTGGCCCGCAGGCAGCTGCGGAGCTGGATGGCGGAGCATGGCGGTTCGCGTGAGGCGATCGAGGACGCCAGGATCATCATCTCTGAGCTGGTTGCCAACTGCATCCGGCATGCCGAGCCGCTGTCCGACGGCACCGTGCTGATCTCCTGGAAGAACGATCGCCGGGGGGTGCTGGTCTCCGTCACGGACGGAGGCAGCAGCACCCGTCCGCGCAAGCTCAACGCACCGTCCTCGGCCCTCGCGGGACGGGGGATGGCCATCGTCGAGACCCTCGCCGTGTCCTGGTGGGCCGAGCGCAAGCACAGCTCCTCCACGGTCTACGCCGTCCTCTCCCTGGACTGATCCGGTCCTCAAGTAGCCTTCCCGTCATGGGAAAGCGCTCGCGGGTCAAAGCCAGAACAGAAGCCACCGTCGCTGCAGGTCAGGTGGGTCCTCGCCAACCGTGCCCCTGTGGCTCCGGCCGTCGCTACAAGGCCTGCCACGGCAGTGCGGCGGGTCCCGTTCCGACGTACGTCGGACGGCCGTTCGAGGGCTTTGCCGGCGAGTGCGACCTGATCGCGCTCCGCGAGATCGTCCCTGCGGCCACGGCTCCGCTCAAGCTGGTCGACGGAGTCGGTGACCGAAACGTCGTGCTCTGCTCGCTGCTGCCCATGGCCTCGCCCGCACTCGTCCGCCAGGACGGCACGATCTGGCTCGGCCTGCAGGTCCAGCACAACTTCGGTGACCCCAGCCGGGACCTCGGCGCCGTCCTGGAACGCGCGCTCGAGGCTGAGCCCGGCTCGGTCGTCGGACTGACCGATGCACCTGGTGAGGGGAAGCGGCTGCAGGACCTGGTCGTCGACCAGCCCCTGGACGTGACCGTGCACGAGGGGTTCGACTTCTGGATCGCCGACGTCGAGGACGAGAGCGGAGCGATGAAGGCCTCGCTGGAGCGGGCCAACGCGGCCGCCCACCCGACGGCACGGCTGTCGTCGGTGGACGCGGCCTACTGGACCAATGTCGGCACCAAGGAGCACCTGCGCTGGGTCATGCCGCAGGACGAGGAGGTCCTGCTCAGTGCCCTCGCGCGCCTTCACGTCAGCGGCAAGGACGTGATCGCGGAGGGGGCGCGGCTCGTGGGCATGTTCCGGGCTCACGGGGTGCTCGTCCCGGTGTGGGATCTCCCGGTGGGCACTGGAGCCGATGTTCTCGAGGAGCCGGCCGCCCGTTTCGCCAAGGATCTCGATGCCGCGCTCGCCGACGACTCCCCGCTCAGCTCGGAGGAGAGAGCGGCACGATCGGGTCTGGCAAACCGGCAGCTGACCATCCGCTGAGAGGACTAGACCAGCACTCCCTTTTTCCTTACCCCGGGCGGTATTGACCCGGATGTAGTTGAAGCAGGACTCAAGCACCACGTACATTGTTAGTGCCCGGTCGTTGTTGTATCCCCCGTCAGCAACGGCCGGGCTTTTTCGTGCCCTCTGCTGACCCTTCTCGCCCCACGGTGTGTCAGCCACGCGCTTTTGGTTCGTTGTGCGCGTATTGTCCTGACCGAGACAGTGCGTTTTCGAGTGATTTGGCCGGGTACGCACCACCACACCGGTATCGGGCCGGTCTTCTCGAGGGGCTGCGCCTATGCCGGTTGCCAGGCGGACGTCAGTTGTTGTAGTCGGTCTGATCGGACTGTTCGTCGGGACACCTGGGGCCTCAGCGGCCCAGGGCGAGCCGGTCGACGAGCCGGCACAGGTGACCCTTGTCGCGACGGCGCCGGAGGCCAGACACATCGGCACGACCGCAACGGTCCGCGCCCGACTCACCGACGCGGAGGGAGCGCCGATCGCGGACGCCCCTGTCACGATGGAGCGCCGGGACCGACAGACCGACTCGTGGGTGGTCGCCGACGACCTGGTGACCGACGAGGACGGAGCGGTGAGCCACGACTTCACCGTCCAACCGCGCGCGAACCGTTTCCGAGCGGTGTACGCCGGCGACGAGACGCATGCTCCCGCGACCTCCGAGCCCGTCGGAGTGCGCGGCGAACGGATCGACTCGACGATCACGCTGAGCGGGCCGGCACGAGTGGTGGACGAGCGACGAGTCCGCCTCCGGATCGCGTGGCAGGCCGACGACGGGCGTGAGATCTCCGGCCGGGTCCGGGTGCTCAGCAAGGAAGCAGGCACCAAGCGGTGGTCGGTCGTACGGACCCCCCGGGTCCGCCAAGGTTCGGCCTCGATCCGGGTCCGCCCCAGGGTCGACACCGTGTGGCGGGTCGTCGGACCAGGCTCGTCCTGGCACCGACGCGACCGCTCGGCCTCGCACCACATCGACAACGTTCCGCCCGGCACGCCCGTGAGGTTGCCGTCGTCAGCACCCGCGCCCTCGATCCGGCTGCCCGCCCAGAGCCGAGCGGTCGGCCAGGGTCCGAACCCCGTCGTCTCGAGAATCCCGAACCGGGTCTGGTCCTCGATGGTGGGCAGGTCGTGGCACAGCGGCTGCCCGGTCGGCCGGTCCGAGCTCCGCTGGATCAGGCTCAACTACTGGGGGTACGACGGCTACCGGTATCGCGGCGAGCTCGTGGTGAACGCCCGCGTGGCGAGCCGGGCCGTGAACGTCTTCGAGTCGCTGTACCGCGACCGGTACCCGGTCCGGTCGATGTACCTCGTCGACAGGTTTGGCTGGTCATCGAAGCTCCGCGGCGCCAACGACTACCGGTCCATGTCCGCCGGCAACACCTCTGCCTTCAACTGCCGTGAGGTGGTCGGACGGCCCGGCGTGCGATCACCGCACTCCTACGGTGGCTCCATCGACCTGAACCCGTGGGAGAACCCCTACGTCACCCGGCGGGGCACCTTCCCGAACTCCTGGTGGCTCAGCCGGTCGCATCCTCGGGTGGCCTGGAGATCCAGCGCGCACCCGGTCGTCCAGATCTTCAGCCGCAACGGCTTCCGCTGGGGTGGCGGCTACCGGGACTACCACCACTTCCAGTGACGGCCTGACCTTCCCGCCGGACGTCATACGTTCGGGGGCCTATGGCCACCAGAACGTATGACGCAAGGGAGGGGTCAGAGGCTCTCGCGGGAGATCGGGCAGGACATGCAGCGCGGTCCGCCACGACCGGAGCCCAGCTCGGAGCCGGCGATCGCGACGACCTCGATCCCGGCCTCCTCGAGGCGGGCGTTGGTCTCGACGTTCCGCTCGTAGGCGACCGCCACCCGCGGGGCGAGGGCCAGCGTGTTGTTGCCGTCGTCCCACTGCTCGCGCTCCGCGGTGACCGGGTCCAGGCCGGTGTCGATCTGGTGCAGCGTGTCGATGCTCATCGCCTTGGCGGCCGCCACCAGGAACGGCTCGGCGTCGGCGACCTGAAGCACCAGGTCCTTGTCGTCGTCCCCGTTGCGCTCCAGCAGCGTTACGGCGTACGCCTCGAGCTGGTCGGCGACGTTCGGGTACATCACGATCTTGTCGACGTCGACCATCGTGCACACGGTGTCGAGGTGCATCGTCGCCCGCTCCTGGGCGATCGGCACCGCCAGCACGGTGTGGGCGAGGCCTGCCGCGAAGACGCCGCGGGCGAGACGCTCGGCGCCGGCCGGGGTGGTCCGCTCACCCACGCCGACCGCGATCACACCGGGTGCGAGCAGCAGCACGTCGCCGCCTTCGACGTACTCGTGCTGCCAGCCGTGGATGCTCGGGGTGCCCTTGAAACGCGGGTGCTCGGTGTAGATCAGCTCGGTCAGCTGCGTCTCGCGCTCCCGGGCGGGCATCGCCAGCGAGGTCACCGCGACCCGGTCCTGGATCCACACGCTCGAGTCGCGGGTGAAGAGCAGGTTCGGAAGCGGGTCGATCAGGAAGTCGTCGCTGGCGAGCAGGCTGGTGACCAGCCCGAAACCGCCGCGCACCTCGTCGTTGCGCACGCCGGCGGTCAGGAAGGAGCACAGCTCCTCCGGGCTCTGGTCGTGCAGCGCGCCGGTCAGGTAGTTACGCAGCGTGTCGCCCAGGTGCAGGCTCGACATGACGGCCTCGATGGCGATGTGCCGGGCCTGCTCGCTCTGCAGCGTCTCGTTGAGGAGCTCGGTCAGGTAGAGCACCTCGACGTCGCGGTCCCGCAGCGCCTCCGCGAACGCGTCGTGCTCGTCCTGCGCGCGGCTCACCCAGGGAATGCCGTCGAAGAGCAGCTTGTCGTTGTTGCGCGGGGTCAGCCGCTTCAGCTCCGGGCCGGGCCGGTGCAGCATCACCGTCCGCAGCCTGCCCACTTCGCTGTTGGCTCCGTGGGGCCGGTCCGAGCGCGCCGTTGCGTCGAGGTTCGTCATGGCCGAGAGCCTAGCCGGGGTCGACTTCAGGCCAGAAGGCTGTACGTCGTGATTCCCGCAAGGCTCACGCAGACCGCCGCGCCCACGTAGTGCACCAGCGACAACCGCAGGTGACGCAGCAGCAGCCGTCCCGAGAGCACGGCGAGGCCGGAGACGGTGAGCAGCGCCAGCCACGCGCCGGTGAAGACGCTGATCGGCTCGGCGTACCGGGCGACGAGGCTCGCGGTGAGCAGCTGGGACAGGTCTCCCCACTCGGCCGCGAACAGCACCACGAACGATGTCGCCACAGCGGCCAGACCGCTCCGGGGGCGTGTCGCCTTTGCGGCGTACTCGTCCTCGGTCTCCTTCTCCTCGGCGTCAGCGCCTGGGGCGGACCGGACGAGGATCACCGCCGCCACCGCGAAGATCGCGGCAGCGACGCCCTTGACCAAGGTCTCGGGGAGCAGCGTAGCCAGCTGGCCGGCGGTCACCGCGATCAGCACCTGTAGCAGGAAGGCGAGCCCGACCCCGATCCACACCAGCAGGCCGCGGTACCGCGTCGAGAGCACCAGGGTCGCGATGAAGGTCTTGTCCGGCAGCTCCACCACGAAGATGGCGGCGAAGGTCAGCGCAACGATGCCGAGATCCATGGGTACGGCGGCCCTAGCGGACTATCTGGCGCGCCAGCGCGACCGCCTCGGCCAGCACATCCTTGATCGGACGGCCGGTCACCGCGGCCACGGCTGCGAGGTCTTCGTACTCCGGCTGGGCGTTCACCACCACGCCGTCCTGCAGGGCAAGCTTCACGTGCACCGCGTGCCCGTCGACGGTGACCGCATGCATCTCCCGGTCCAGGGCGTGCTTGCCGATCGGGAACTCCCGGACCCCGATGGTTGAGGTCTGCCGAAAGATCTCGCTGCGCACGGCGGCAGCGAGGTTGCTGGTGACCAGCGCATGCAGGGTGTACGCCGGCCGGCCCTTCTTCATCACGATCGGGCTCAACCAGGCGTCGGAGGCGCCGGTGGCCAGCAGGGAGGCGATCACGTTCGGCCACAGTCGGGGGTCGAGGTCGTCGACGTTGGTCTCGATCAGCAGCGGCGCGTCGATTCCGTGCTGCGGCTCAGCTGCCTCGCCCACCAGGAGCCGGAGCACGTTGGCGTGCCCGTCAGGGTCGCGGCCTCCGGCGCCGACGCCGATCTCCCTGACCGTCATCGCCGGCTGCGGGCCGAACGACGTGGCGTTGCTGACCAGCAGCGCCGCACCGGTCGGGGTGCACATCTCCATAGGCACGGGCCCGGCGTACGACGGAACGCCGCGGAGCAGCTCGGCCACGGCCGGCGGCGGCACCGGCATGCTCCCGTGCGACCCGCT
The DNA here is from genome assembly GCA_041606495.1 of Nocardioidaceae bacterium. Lineage (GTDB taxonomy): Bacteria > Actinomycetota > Actinomycetes > Propionibacteriales > Nocardioidaceae > Nocardioides_C. Next base: position 3,351 of record JBFIWG010000094.1, on the reverse strand, counting down.
CACCGTCCCCGAGCCCACTGCGACCGGCGAGACGACGAGCTGGTCCAGGCCCAGGTACTCGATCCCGGCGCACACACCGACCACGTCTGCGATCGCGTCGAGCGCCCCGACCTCGTGGAAGTGCACCTCATCTGCAGCGGTGCCGTGGACCGAGGCCTCGGCGACCGCGAGCCGTTCGAACGTGGCGTGTGCCCGGATCCGAACCGCCTCGGGGAGGTCGGCCGACGCTATGAGGGCGGCGATGTCCCGCCAGGTCCGGTGCGTGCTGCTGTCGGCGACGTCGACCCGGCAGCGCGTCGCCGCGAAGCCGTTGCGGGTCACCGTCTCGGGGGCAAGGGCGACGTGCTCGGGCGCCACAGCCTGGACCGCAGCGGTGATCGCTGCGACGGGCACTCCCGCGCCGACAATTGCGCCGAGCAGCATGTCGCCACTCGCGCCAGAGGAGGCGTCGACCCAACCGATCACCGGGCAGCCCCGTCGGCAGGCACGGCGGCGTTGCGAGCCACCCGCGCCGCGAAGACGCCGGCGCCGTAGCCGTTGTCGATGTTGACGACCGTGACTCCCGGGGCGCAGGAGTTGAGCATGCCGAGCAGGGCAGCCACCCCGCCGAACGAGGCGCCGTAGCCGACACTCGTCGGAACGGCGACGAGGGGTACGCCGGTCAGGCCACCGACCACACTCGGCAGGGCGCCCTCCATGCCGGCGACGACGATGAGGCAGTTCGCGGTGAGCAGCTCGTCGCGGGCGGCAAGGATCCGGTGCAGCCCGGCCACGCCAACGTCGTTGATCACCTTGACTCCGGCGCCGTACGCACGCACGGTCAGCGCTGCCTCCGCGGCGACCGGCGCGTCCGACGTACCGGCGGACACGATCGCGACGGTGCCGCGGGGAGTGGGCGGGGCGCCCAGCGTCACCGCCCGGGCCACCTCGTCGACGACGGCCTCGGGCAATGCGTCCACCACCGCCCCGATGGCGGCGTCGCTCAGCCGGGTGGCAAGCACGGCGTGCTCGGGATGCGCCTCGTGGAGCGTGCGCAGGATCTCGACCACCTGGGTCGGGGTCTTGCCGGCCCCGTAGACCACCTCCGGGTCACCCGTGCGTGCCGCCCGATCCACGTCCAGGCGGGCGTAGCCGAGGTCGGAAACTGGCTTGTCGGTCATGGGCCGCAATCTATCTGGGCCTAGGCTGGGCGTCGTGCCTGGAGTCCCGCCCGCCCGCTACGCCTACCTCGGACCCGAGGGGACCTTTACCGAGCAGGCGCTTCGCGCGCTCCCCGCCGCCGCCAAGGCCGAGCTGCAGCCGTGCGCCACCGTCACCCTCGCCCTCGAGGCGGTCCGCTCTGGTGACGCCGACGGCGCAGTGGTGCCGATCGAGAACTCGGTCGAGGGTTCGGTGCCGGTCACCCTGGACGAGCTCGCCACCGGCGAGCCGCTGATGATCACCCGCGAGATGACCGTCCCCATCGCGTTCTCGCTGCTGGCCAGGTCTGGCACCAAGCCCGAGGACATCAAAGTGGTGGCGACCCATCCGCACGCCGCCGCGCAGACCCGACGCTGGATGGCACTGCACCTTCCGGACGTCGAGGTCGTGCACTCCTCGTCGACCGCGGCCGCCGCCGCCATCGTCGCCACCGCGGACTCACCGTGGGACGCCGCGATCTCGGCGCCGGTGGCTGCCGAGCACTACCGGCTCGCCGTCCTGGCCGAGCAGATCGCAGACAACCCGGGGGCGCTCACCCGGTTCGTACTGGTCAGCCGGCCGGGCCCGCCCGCCCCGCCCAGCGGGATGGACAAGACCTCGCTCGTCGCCTTCATGCGCGACGACCACCCGGGTGCGCTCCTGGAGATCCTCGAGCAGCTGACGATGCGCGGGGTGAACCTGACCCGGATCGAGTCCCGGCCGACCGGCGCGGCCCTGGGCAACTACTGCTTCTCCATCGACTGCGAGGGCCACGTCGCCGACGCCCGCGTCGGGGAGGCGCTGATGGGCCTGCGACGGGTCTGCGCCGATGTCCGGTTCCTCGGCTCCTACGAGCGCCACGACGGGGTCGCGCCCACGGTCCGGCACGGTACGTCGGACCGGGAGTTCAAGGACGCTGCGGCGTGGCTCGCGCGTCTTCGCCACGGAGGCTGATCCTCGGCACTAGGCTCTGCCGCGATGGAAATCACCGTGCTGCTCTCCGTGCTCCTGGCCGCTGCTCTGCTGACCGCGGTCGTCGCGATCGTGGTCGCGGTGATCGCTCTCAAGCGGTCCCAGCCCGGCCACGCCCGTCGTACCTCCGCCAAGCGCCATGGTGCAGAGCTCCCGACCGACGTCGAGGGGCTGCGTAGCGAGGTGCAGGCGCTCCGGCTCGAGGCTGCCCAGGCGATGCGGCACCTGGCCGTGGTCCGCTACGACGCGTTCGGGGACATGGGCGGCCACCTCTCGTGGTCGATGGCGCTGCTCGACGACGGTGGCGACGGGGTCGTGCTGACCTCCATCCACGGCCGCAGCGAGGCCCGCACCTACGCCAAGAACATCTCCGGCTGGTCCTGTGACCAGGCGCTCTCGCCCGAGGAAGAGGAAGCGATCACCTTCGCCAAGGCCTGATCGCGACCACACGGGCTAAGGGGTGCAGGGACCGCCCGGGGCAGCCGCCAGCTGACGCGCAGCCACGTCGATCGCGACGGTGGCCAGCGTCGAGTGCCGGAGCACAGGCGGGTCGTCCGGATCGGCGTGCGCACACACAGCACCGACGGCAGCGTGGTCGTCCATCGCGGCTATGACGTCCTGTGCATCGGACGGAAGATCCTGCGTGAAGGCCGAGAGCAGTGTCTTGCGTCGGATCCGGCTACCCGGCCCGATCGACGCTGCCAGGCAGCCGTCCCGGCCGTTGTGGGACACGAAGTGGTTCGTCCTCACCAGCAGACCATCCTCGGGCTCGACGAGACCTGGCCCTCCTCGAAAGAGCTCCACGGAGGCGGCGCGACCGTCACTGTCGACGACGGTGAGCGCGGTGGAGGCGGAGGTGGTGACCGACCTGGCCAGCGTCAGCGCCTCGTCGACCGAGCACGCCAGGTCGAGGATGCGCCGGCTCAGCAGGTGCACCGGGAACCCCAGCCCCTGCTCCTGGGTCAGGGCGTCGTCCTGGTGACGCAGCATGTTGAAGAACACGCCGACGCCGTGCGAGTTCACCCCGATCTTCCCGAGCACGCCGTACTCCGTGACCGTCTGCACGACCGGGCCCGACGGGTGCGGGATCGTCCACAGCAGCCAGCCGTCGGCCATGGCGGTGTACCAGTCCCAGGTCTGCACGGCGACCGGCGCGCCACCTGGAGGCAGAGCCACCACCGTCGAGCACTCGTCCGCCCC
>JBFIWG010000093.1:0-10661 GCA_041606495.1 Nocardioidaceae bacterium | reverse complement strand
GAGGTCGAGCTGGTCGAGGTCACCACCGAGGGCGACATCTCCGCGGCGCCCCTGTCCTCCATGGGCGGCGCCGGGGTGTTCGTGAGCGCCCTGCGCGACGCCCTGCTCCGTAAGGACGTCGACATCGCGGTGCACTCCCTCAAGGACCTTCCGACATACCCGCAGGAGGGCATCGAGCTCGCCGCGGTACCACCCCGCGAGGACCCCCGCGACGTGGTGGTGGCCCGCGACGGCCTGACCCTCGGTGAGCTGCCTGCCGGCGCCAGGATCGGCACCGGTGCGCCCCGCCGCTCCGCGCAGCTGGCCGCGCTCGGCCTCGGCCTCGAGATCGTCGACATCCGCGGCAACGTGGACACCCGGATCGGCAAGGTCACCTCAGGTGAGCTCGACGCGGTGGTTCTTGCCCGCGCGGGCCTCGCCCGGATCGGGCGGCTCGACGAGGCCACCGAGGTCCTCGATCCACTTCAGATGCTTCCCGCACCCGGCCAGGGTGCACTGGCAGTCGAATGTCGCAGCGACGAGGAGTTCCTGGTCGACCAGGTTCGCCTCGCGCTCGATGACCACCGCACGCGCGCAGCCGTCACGGCTGAGCGCACCGTGCTCAACGTGCTCGAGGCCGGATGCTCCGCTCCGGTCGGCGCGCTCGCCGAGATCGCCGAGGGCGAGGACGGCGAGGAGCTATGGGTCCGTGCGGTGGCCCTGTCGTACGACGGCGCTGTCGCCGTACGACGTTCTGCCACCGGCACACCCGACGATGCCGTCGGTGTGGGCCAGCGCCTCGCAGCAGAGATGCTCGAAGACGGCGCAGACACACTCATCGGGGAGCGTGTGTCATGACCGCACGGCCAACCAAGGACAGCAAGAAGGCGACTGTGAGCAAGACCGCGACCAAGACCGCAGCCACCACCAAGCGCACGACGGCCAGTGCCCCGAAGAACGGGTCGGCGTCGAGGAAGACAGCCGTGAAGAAGACCGCATCAGCGGCCGCGAAGGCCAACGGCACCGAGGCACCCAAGCCGTCCGCACCGGTCGGCTACGTCTCGTTCGTCGGCAGCGGCCCGGGCGACCCCGCACTGCTGACCGTGCGCGCCGTCGACCTGCTCCGTGACGCCGAGGTGGTGGTCACCGAGGTGCCCTCGCACGTCGAGCTGGTCCGGACCGTGCTCGGACTGCCCACCCCGAAGGTCGTCGTCGACGAGGACGGCAACCAGGTCGAGGAGCCCGCGACCGAGGGCCCCGAGTTCGTGGACGGCGGCTTCGGCCAGGACGGCCAGCCGCTCACCCACGCCTCGCGCGCCAAGGTGGTCGTCCGGCACGCCAAGTCCGGGCGGCGTGTGGTCCGGCTGATGGCCGGTGACCCGTTCGTCTACGCTTCCGGTCCCGAGGAGGCCCAGGCCTGCGTCAAGGCCGGCATCGCCTTCGAGGTCGTGCCGGGCGTCTCCTCGGTGACCGCAGTCCCGGCCTACGCCGGCATCCCGCTGACCACCAAGACCAACCGCGAGATGGCCGTCGTCACCTGCTCCGACGCCAAGGTCGACTGGTCGCAGTACGCCGACAACCGCACCCTGGTGCTGCTCTCGGCGGTCGGCTCTATCGGCGACATCGCCAAGGCGCTGGTCGAGGCCGGACGGTCGCCGGAGACCCCGGTGTCGATGACCCGGGTGGGTACGACGACCGAGCAGTCGACCGTGGTGTCCACGCTCGACAACATTGCCGCCGACGCCCGCGCGGCGCGGATGTCGCCCCCGGCGATCACCGTGGTCGGCGACGTGGTCGACCTGCGCAGCGCGCTGTCCTGGTTCGAGACCAAGCCGCTGTTCGGCTGGAGGGTGCTGGTGCCGCGCACCAAGGAGCAGGCAGGTTCGCTCTCATCCCGCCTCCGCGGCTACGGCTCGGTGCCCGAGGAGGTGCCGACCATCTCCGTCGAGCCGCCCCGCAACCCGCAGCAGATGGACAAGGCGATCCGCGGCCTGGTCGAGGGCCGCTACGAGTGGATCGCGTTCACCTCGGTCAACGCGGTGAAGGCGGTCCGCGAGAAGTTCGACGAGTACGGCCTCGACGCCCGAGCCTTCTCCGGCCTCAAGATCGCCGCGGTGGGCGAGAAGACCGCCGCCGTGATCGCCGACTGGGGTCTGCGCGCTGACCTGGTGCCCAGTGGCGAGCAGTCGGCTCGTGGCCTGGTCGAGGACTGGCCGCCGTACGACGAGGTGCTCGACCCGATCAACCGGGTCTTCCTGCCGCGTGCCGACATCGCCACCGAGACCCTGGTGGCGGGGCTGCACGAGCTCGGCTGGGAGGTCGACGACGTCACGGCGTACCGCACCGTTCGAGCCACCCCGCCGCCGGCCCCGACCCGTGAGGCGATCAAGTCCGGCAAGTTCGACGCGGTGGTGTTCACCTCGTCCTCGACGGTGCGCAACCTGGTCGGCATCGCCGGCAAGCCGCACGCCTCGACGATCATCGCGGTGATCGGTCCGGCCACGGCCAAGACCGCCGAGGAGCACGGCCTCCGGGTCGACGTCCTCGCACCGTCGCCGTCGGTCGAGGTGCTCGTGGACGCGCTGGCCGACTTCGGTGCCGCCCGGCGTGCGGCCCTGATCGAGGAGGGCCAGCCGGTCACCAAGCCGTCCGACCGCCGCCCCTCGGCGCGGCGCAAGGCCACCTGACCGCGTAGCCAGGAGAGGATCGACGCGTGGGCTACCCCGAGATCCGGCCGCGCCGGCTGCGCCGCACCCCGGCGCTCCGGCGGCTCGTCGCGGAGACCTCCGTCGAGCCGCGCCAGCTGGTGCTCCCGGCGTTCGTCCGTGAGGGGATCGCGGAGCCTCGCCCGATCACGAGCATGCCCGGGGTCGTGCAGCACACCCGCGACTCGCTCCGGAAGGCAGCGGCCGAGGCGGCCGAGCTGGGGCTGGGCGGGATCATGCTGTTCGGGATCCCCGAGCACAAGGACGCGCGGGGGAGCGGCGGCGTCGACCCCGAAGGGATCCTGAACGTCGCCATCGCCGACGTCGTCGCCGAGGTGGGCGACGCGATCCCGGTGATGAGCGACCTGTGCCTCGACGAGTTCACCGACCACGGCCACTGCGGCCTGGTCGGCCCCACCGGCGAGGTCGACAACGACGCCACACTCGAGGTCTACGCGGAGATGGCGGTGGCCCAGGCCGCGGCCGGGGTCGACGTCGTGGGGCCCAGCGGGATGATGGACGGCCAGGTCGCGGTGATCCGGGCCGCGCTCGACGGCGCCGGCCACCAGGACGTGGCGATCCTGGCCTACTCCGCGAAGTACGCCTCCGCCTTCTACGGCCCGTTCCGTGAGGCGGTGGACTCGTCCCTGACCGGCGACCGGCGGACCTACCAGCAGGACTCCGCCAACGTGGTCGAAGGCGTCCGTGAGGCGCTTCTCGACCAGGCCGAGGGCGCCGACCTGGTGATGGTCAAGCCGGCCCTGGCGTACCTCGACGTGCTGCGCGCGGTCCGGGAGGCCGTCGACGTGCCGGTCGCGGCTTACAACATCTCGGGCGAGTACGCCATGGTCGAGGCGGCCGCCGCTAAGGGGTGGATCGACCGGGAGCCGGCGATCCTCGAGACGCTGACCTCGATCCGGCGCGCGGGCGCTGACGTCGTGCTGACCTACTGGGCGGCCGAGGCCGCAGCGCTGCTGCGCCGCTGACCTGCACCGCTCGCGGCGATCAGCCCTCCAGGGCCTTGGCGATGCAGGCGTCGAGCTTGGTCGGGGAGAGGGCGTTCGCGGGGTCGAGCAGGCACTCGGCCTTGGCCTCGGCGTAGGTGAGACCACCGGTGACGTCGTCGACCGGGTCGGTGATCGGGTCGGTGACCTCCTTGACCGGGTCGGTCACGTCCTTGACCGGATCCTTCTTGACCGGGTCCCCGCCGCCTACGTTGCCGACCGGGTCCTTGGTCTCCTGACCCTTGGAGCCGCCGCCCTCGGGGGCCTTGGTGCCGTTGCTGCCGGTCTTCCCGCCTGTGCTGCCGGAACCGGCGGTTGCCTTGGTGCCCTTGCCGCTCTTCTTTGCGCCCACCTTCGTGCCGCCCTTGGTGCCCGCGCTGCTCGCGCTGGGGGTCGGCGTGAACACGGTCGGGGCGGCGGTGGTGTTGGGCACCGAGGAGAAGTCGCCGTCGAGGTAGGAGTTCATGATCGACAGGACCAGGTCGACGTAGTCCTGGCTGTGGTTGTAGCGGTAGACCGCGGCACGCTGGCCGGCGACGGTGGAGAGGTCCTCGTCGCCGGAGCAGAGGTAGACGGCCGAGGCGAGCGCGGCGTCGTCGATGTCCTGGGGGTTGCGGACACCGTCACCGTCGCCGTCCACTCCGACCACGGACCAGGTCGACGGGATGAACTGCATGGGACCGACCGCCCGGTCGTAGACGAGGTCGTCGTCGTACTGACCGCCGTCGGTGTCGTCGATTCGTGCGGTGCCGTTGGAGCCGTCGAGCGGGATGCCGTAGATGCCGGGGGTGCTGAGCCCGTCCTCACCCAGGGTGTTGCCGCCGTACCGGCCGTGGTCGGACTCGACCCGGCCGATGGCCGCGACGAGCTGCCAGGAGATCCGGCAGGTCGGGTCGGCGGCGTTGATGACATCGGTGGCGCGCTGGTAGGCGGAGAGGGCGGTCGCGGGGATGCCCTGGGCGGCCGAGGTGGCCAGCACGCTCTTGGCGGCGCCGGCGGGCACGCCGGGTGCGATGGAGCCGGGCTGCGAGAGGCTGGCGGGTGCCTCGATCGCCTCGTTGGGGATCGTGGTGCCGTCGGGCAGCGAAGCGCTCTTGGTGGCGGCGGTGGCCGTGGTCGTCACGGTCAGGCTCGCGGTCCATGCACCGGACAGGAGTGCCAGCGGGACCAGAGCCGTCGCCTTCTGCCACGTCGTCAGTCGCTTCTGAGACATGTTCCCTTATCTCCCCATTCGTCACCCGTGGGCGTTCCCTCACGACTACCCACGCACGCTCCCTTGTACACATCAACAACGAGTGGCGGCCGCTGAGGTTACGCGCGGGTAGCCGCCGAGCGGTGCGCCGCATGACGATCTACCCAAAGTAGGCGAAACCAGCCGCCGGCTCAGCGGTTTGACGAGTCTCACACCGCTCGCGCCCCCACCGGATTCGTCTGCGTTGGGCGGCTCGGACACAATGCAAGGGTGAGATCTGCCAGCTCCCCCCGCCCCACGACCTCCTCGGCCTCTCTGTTCGAGCGGGCCCACGCTGTCACCCCGGGAGGGGTCAACTCCCCGGTCCGGGCGTTCAACGCCGTCGGCGGGACCCCGCGGTTCATCGAGAGCGCCCGAGGCGCCTACCTCACCGACGTGGACGGCAACGAGTACGTCGACCTGGTCTGCAGCTGGGGACCGATGCTCCTCGGGCACGCGCACCGCGACGTGCTCGCGGCGGTGGGCGAGGCGGCTGCCCGCGGTACGTCGTACGGCACCCCGACCCGCCCCGAGGTCGAGCTGGCCGAGGAGATCGTCGCCCGCACGCCCGTGGAGAAGATCCGCTTCGTGTCCTCGGGCACGGAGGCGACCATGTCCGCGATCCGGCTCGCCCGCGGCTTCACCGGCCGCGAGCTGGTGGTGAAGTTCTCTGGTTGCTACCACGGCCACGTCGACTCGCTGCTCGCTTCGGCCGGCTCCGGGCTGGCGACGTTCTCCGTCCCCGGTACGCCGGGCGTGCCCGCCGCCTCGACGGCCGCGACGCTGGTGCTGCCCTACAACGACACCGCCGCGGTCGAGGCCGCTTTCGCCGAGCACGGCGACCAGATCGCGTGCCTGATCACCGAGGCCGCCCCGGGCAACATGGGCGTGGTGCCGCCGGCTCCCGGGTTCAACAAGTTCCTCTCCGAGACCTGCCGACGTCACGGTGCGCTGTTCATCAGCGACGAGGTGATGACTGGCTTCCGGGTGACCCGCTCGGGCCAGTACGGCCTGGATGGTGCGGTCGAGGGCTGGACCCCCGACCTGGTCACCTACGGCAAGGTGATGGGCGGCGGCTTCCCGGCCGCGGCGTTCGGTGGCCGCGCCGACGTGATGAGCCGACTCTCGCCGGAGGGGCCGGTCTACCAGGCGGGCACCCTGTCGGGGAACCCCGTCGCGACCACGGCCGGCCTGACCACCCTGCGGCTGGCCACCGACGACGTCTACGCGCACATCGACAAGGCAGCCCTTCTGCTGCAGGACGCGGCGGGGGCCGCGCTCAGCGAGGCAGGCGTCCCGCACGTGATCCAGAACAGCGGGAACATGTTCAGCGTCTTCTTCGTCGAGCAGGGCGTCGAGACGGTCCCGAACTTCGAGGTGGCCAGCGGCCAGCGCGTGGACCGGTTCAAGGCGTTCTTCCACGCCATGCTCGAGCAGGGCGTCTACCTCCCGCCCAGCGCGTTCGAGTCGTGGTTCCTCTCCGCAGCGCACGACGATCGCGCACTCGACAGGATCGTGTCGGCTCTTCCGGCGGCTGCTCGCGCCGCAGCCTCGGTGCAGGACGCCTGATGCTCACCGTCGTACACCTGCTCCGCCACGGCGAGGTGCACAACCCGAGCGGGGTGCTCTACGGCAGACGCCCCGGCTACCACCTGTCCGACCTGGGCCAGAAGATGGCGCAACGGGTTGCGGACTCGATCGGCGACCGGGACATCACGCACCTGGTCTCCTCCCCGCTCGAGCGGGCGCAGGAGACGGCGGCGCCGCTGGCCGGGGCCAGGGGTCTCGAGGTCGTCACCGACTCCCGGGTGATCGAGTCCAGCAACGTGTTCGAGGGCGAGACCTTCGGCATGGGCACCGGTGCCTTGAAGAACCCCAAGGCGTGGCGCCACCTGTGGAACCCGTTCAAGCCGTCCTGGGGTGAGCCCTACAAGCAGGTCGCAGCCCGGATGATGGCCGCGGTGTACGACGCGCGGGACGCGGCTCGCGGGCACGAGGCGGTGGTCGTCTCGCACCAGCTGCCGATCTGGACCACGCGGCTTCACGTCGAGGGCCGGGCGTTCCTGCACGACCCGCGGCGTCGTCAGTGCACCCTGTGCAGCCTCACCTCGCTCACCTTCGACGGTGACCGGCTGACCACGCTCCGCTACTCCGAGCCGGCGGCCGACCTGATCCCGGTGAAGGACCGCAACGCGGTGTTCTCCGCCGGCGGTGCCCCGGACGAGAACAAGCCCCCAACGGCAGGTGCCTGAGCTTGTCCCGTCTCCTTCGTAGTGCCGCTGTCCTGATCTCCGCGCTGTTGAGCAGTGCGGTCCTGGCCGCCTGCTCGAACGACGTCGGCGGGTCCGGGGACACCGGCTTCGTCGCGGGCAAGGGCATCATCACCCGGCTGGCCGTTGAGGACCGCTCAAAGCCGGGAGACGTCTCCGGGGTGACGATCGACGGCGATCCGATCTCGCTCGCCGACTACGCCGGCAAGACCGTCGTGGTGAACGTGTGGGGCTCGTGGTGCGCTCCCTGCCGCGCCGAGGCTCCCGACCTCGTGGCCGCCTCCGAGGAGCTCGCCGACGACGATGTGGTCTTCCTGGGCATCAACTCGCGTGACCTGAACCAGGCCGCGGCGCGTGCCTTCGTCCGACGGTTCGAGGTGCCCTACCCGAGCATCTACGACCAGAAGGGCGAGACCCTGCTGGCGTTCCGCGGGACGCTCAGCCCCAACTCGATCCCGAGCACGGTGATCATCGACGACCAGGGTCGGGTCGCGGCCAGCGTGCTCGGTGAGGTCTCCAAGAGCACCCTGGTCGGGCTGGTCGAGGACGTGCAGTCGGGGACCGAGTCCTGATGCCCGGCGTCGCAATGGATCTCGGCGACTGGTTCGCCAGCACCGCGCTGTCCGGCTCGCTGCTGCTCGCCGTACCGGTCGCGCTGGTCGCGGGACTGGTCTCCTTCTTCTCCCCGTGCGTCGTGCCGCTGCTGCCTGGCTACCTGTCCTACGCCACCGGGCTCTCCGGTGCGGACCTGGAGTCCGCGAGGCGCGGTCGGATGGTTCTCGGCAGCTCGCTGTTCGTGCTCGGGTTCTCGGCCGTCTTCGTGGCTCTCGGCACCGCCTCAGGCGCGCTGGGGGACTGGCTGGTGATCTACACCCGCGAGATCAGCGTCGTGCTGGGTGCGATCACCATCCTTGTCGGCATCGCGTTCCTCGGCTTCGTCCCGTGGATGCAGCGCGACGTGCGGGTGCACAAGGTGCCCTCCGTCGGGCTGGGTGCCGCCCCACTTCTCGGAGTGCTGTTCGGCCTCGGCTGGACTCCGTGCATCGGGCCGACCCTGTCGGCGGTGCAGGTGCTCGCCTTCCAGGAGGGGACGGCCGGTCGCGGGGCCCTGCTCAGCCTGGCCTACTGCGTCGGTCTCGGCATGCCCTTCATCCTCGCCGCGCTCGCGTTCCGGCGGATGCTGGGAGCGGTGGCCTGGGTACGCCGGCACCAGGCCTGGGTCACCCGGATCGGCGGGGTGATGCTGATCGCGGTCGGCCTGCTGCTGGTGACCGGTGTCTGGGACCTGTGGGTGGCCTACCTGAGGGGCTGGGTCGGATCCTTCTCGGTGGTGGTGTGAGATGACCGCTCCCGCAGCGCCTCCGTCCGCTCCTCCCGCCCTGACGCCGGTCGAGCTCGCTCGCTGGAGCTGGCGACAGCTCACCTCGATGCGCACGGCGCTGATCCTGCTCTTCCTGCTGGCGCTCGCGGCGATCCCGGGCTCGATCGTGCCGCAGCGCGACATCGACGCCATCGCGGTCGGTCGGTGGCAGGAGGCGCATCCGACGCTCACGCCGATCTACGACAGGCTCGGGCTGTTCTCTGTCTACGACTCGGTGTGGTTCAGCGCGATCTACATCCTGCTGATGATCTCGCTGGTGGGCTGCATCCTTCCGCGGACCCGGATCTACTGGCGCGGCATGAACGCGCGCCCGCCGCGGGCACCGCGCAACCTCGAGCGGCTTCCGGAGTCCCGGTCCTTCGAGCTCGAAGACGAGCCGTCCGTCGTACTCGAACGGGCCGAGGCGGTGCTGCGCAGGAAGAGGTACCGGGTCGACGTGCACGCCGACTCGCTGTCCGCCGAGCGCGGCTACCTGCGTGAGGCAGGGAACCTGCTGTTCCACATCTCGCTGCTCGTGGTGCTGGTCGGGTTCGCGATGGGCAGCCTGCTCGGCTACAAGGGCGGCGTGATCGTGGTCAACGGTCAGGGTTTCTCCAACTCGCTGAGCCAGTACGACGACTTCGCCCCCGGCGCGCTGTTCGGGCCTGATGACCTCGAGCCGTTCAACTTCACCATCGACGACTTCGACGTGCAGTTCCTGCGCTCGGGGGAGCAGGCCGGTATGCCGACCGAGTTCTCCGCCGACCTCACCTACACCGAGGCGCCCGGCGAGCCCGAGCGGCAGTACAACCTCGCGGTGAACCATCCGCTGTCCCTGGAGGGCGGAAGCGTGTTCCTGGTCGGGCACGGCTACGCGCCGCGCGTGACGGTCCGGGACGGTGAGGGCAACGTGGCCTACGAGGGGCCGGTCATCTTCCTTCCGCAGGACTCCTCCTTCGCCTCCTTCGGCGTGATCAAGGTCCCGGACGCGCTGCCGGAGCAGCTCGGGTTCGAAGGGCTGTTCCTGCCGACCTACGGCTTCTCGATGGAGACCGGGCCGTTCTCCCAGTTCCCCGACGCGCTGGACCCGGTGATGTCGCTGCTGCCGTACCGCGGCGACCTCGGCCTGGACACCGGCGAGCCGCAGTCGGTCTACAACCTCGACAAGGACCAGCTCGAGGTGTTCAAGAAGGACGATGGTCGCGACTTCCGGCTCGACATCGCGCTCGGGCAGACCAAGCAGCTCCCCGGCGGGGCCGGGTCGATCACCTTCGACGGCCTCGACCGGTGGGCCAAGCTGCAGATCAGTGACACCCCTGGCAAGGAGATCGCCCTGGCCGGCGTACTCCTGGCGATCCTCGGGCTCCTCGCCTCGCTCTTCATCCGGCCCCGGCGGTCCTGGGTCCGGGTGCGTGACCAGGGCGGGCGTACCGTGGTGGAGCTGGCCGGTCTCGACCGCAGCGCCGGGGGAGACCTCGCCGAGGAGATCGACGAGATCGAGCGACTCGTGAAAGCGCATGCTGCGCCGAGCATCAAGGAGAACGTGTGACCCCCGCGGACTTTGCTGCCTTCAGCAACAACGCGATCGCCTTCGCGTCTGTCGTCTACGTCCTCGCCTTCCTGAGCCACATCGCCGAGTGGGCGGCGGGAAGAAACGTGCCGGCAGCCGCGCTCAGCCGTGAGTCGGTCGCCGTAGGGTCCGCCGGTTCCTCCGAGTCGGTGGTCGATGTCGACACGGCGGTCGCTTCCGAGGATGACGAGGTCGCGGACAAGGCCCTGAGTGTCGAGAAGTTCGGCCGGATCGGCGTCGCGCTGACCATCGTGGCTGCGCTGCTGCACTTCGCGGGGCTGGTGACGCGGGGCCTCGGCGCGGATCCCGCTCGGGTGCCGTGGGGCAACATGTACGAGTTCGCCGTGGCTGGCGCGTTCGGCGCCACGGCCATCTACCTGCTCCTGCTGCGCAAGTACTCCCTGCGGTGGCTCGGCCCCTTCGTGACCGGCTTCGCGCTCGTCGTACTCATGCTCTCGGTGCTGCTGCTTTACGTGCCCGCCGGCCCGCTCGTGCCCGCGCTCCAGTCCTACTGGCTGGTGATCCACGTGGTGGCCGCTGTG
>JBFIWG010000092.1:0-10669 GCA_041606495.1 Nocardioidaceae bacterium | reverse complement strand
CACCGAACTCGGCAGATGCCACCGCACTGCGCAGCTCGGCCAGCCGACCGTAGGCCTTGGCCAGCTCACCCTGTCTCAGGAGCCGGCGGACGTCCACCACCTGCCGGCGCAGACCGAGTGCCGTCTCCGCCGGCAGCCGGTCGATGCGCTCGGCGAGGTCCGCGACCTGGCGGCCGGCGCCCCGCACGGTCACCGTGAACGCGACCGAGCTCGTGTTGCCTGCGGAGTCGGTTGCCCAGCAGCGCACCGGGGTACGCCCGATGCTGAAGACCGCGCCGGGTCTGACGGTGTCGAAGAGGTGGGACCGCGGCCGGAAGCTGGGGGTGCAGGTGACGACCGGATCGGTGTCGATGTCGTCGGTCACCGCGGGGTCGAAGGCCAGCCGACCACCGTGAGCGCCGGTGGCGTCGACCACCTGGTCGGGCACGGTCGGCCAAACCGGAGGCGTCGCGTCCACGCCGCCGGCTCGGGTGTCCCGGAGGACGACGTCGCCGGTGCCGTTGCCGTCACCAGCGAACAGCCTCGCGAAGGACTCGAACACGACGTACCGGCCGTCGTCGGAGATCCCGGCGTCGAAGCTGGCGCTGTCACCCTCCCCGCCGTCGGCGGCCACACTGACGCGCTCGGTGGTGCCCGTCTGCCGGTCGTGCACGAAGACGTCGAGGTTCTCGTTGCCGTCGTCGGCCACGAGGTTCGTGGCGAAGGACTCGAAGACCACGTGACGGCCGTCCGCGGAGATCGCCGGCGCGAAGCTGGAGCTGTCGGCCTGAGCACCGTCGCCTGCGAGGCTCACCCGCTCGGTGGTGCCCTGCTCCCGGTCGTGCACGAAGATGTCCGTGCTCCCGTTGGTGTCTCGGGCGACCAGGTTCGAGGCAGACGACTCGAACACCACGTAGCGGCCGTCGGCTGAGACGTCCGCCCGCAGGCTGCTGTCGTTCCCCTGGACCCCGCTCGTGCTCACGCTGACCCGCTCGGTGGTGGCGTTCTCCCGGTCGTGCACGAAGACGTCGAGCCGGCCGTTGGTGTCACCTACCACCAGGTTCGACGCCTGTGAGTCGAACACGACGTACCGGCCGTCGTCGCTGACCGCCGCACGCGAGCTGCTGCCGTCCCTGCCGACAACCACCTGTTCCGTGCTGCCGATCGCTGCCGTGGCCACCGAGGCCGGAAGGACTCCGACCGCGAGACCGACGGCGAGGCTCTGACCGGCCCGCGAGCCGTGGGTCATGTCTACGAGACAAGCACGTCCTCGTCGTGCTGACCACCACCCTGACGGACCCTTGCGGGGTCAGCGAAACCACGACGAGTCGTGACGTTTCACGCCTCGCTCAGGAGCTGCGCGCGGCGAGCGCCTCCTCCCCGGCGGCGCGCATCACCGCCAGCGGTGCCTCTGCGAGCCCGGTCATCAAGGTGAGCTGCAGGCCGGCCTGGTGAACCAGAAGATCGAGCCCGGAGACCAGGGTGGAGCCCTCGCGCCCGGCGAGCGTGGCGAGCGGCGTGGGCCAGGGATCGTAGACCACGTCGAAGACCACGGGCGCGCTGGCCGCGAGGCGGAGCACCCTCTCGTCCTGCGCCTCAGCAGGGATCGTGGACACGACGAGATCCGGCAGCAGCACGTTCGCCTCGTCGAAGGTGCAGACCCGGACCTCGGGCGGCGCGGGGTGCCGGCCGGCTGCCTGCACGGTCTCCTCCGCACGGGCCGGCTCCCGCACCACCAGGGTCACCTGCTCGCAGCCGAGGTCAGCTGCGGCCAGGAGTGTGGACGTGGCTGTGGCGCCGCCACCGAGGATCGTCACGGTCCGGACCGGCGCGGAGGTGCGTTCGCGGATCGCCGCCACCGCACCGGCGACGTCGGTGTTGTGGCCGATTCTGCGTCGGTCCTCGAGGATCACGGTGTTGACCGCCCGGGCCTGCTCGGCCCGCGGGGACATCTCGTCGAGCAGCCCGATCACGGCTCGTTTCAGCGGCATGGTCAGAGACAGGCCGCGCCAGGTCTCGTCAAGCCGCTCGAGGAAGCCGGCGAGCTCCTCCTCGCGAACCTCGTGCGCGTCGTAGGTCCAGTCCAGCCCGACCGCGTCGTACGCCGCCCGGTGCAGCACCGGGGACAGCGAGTGCCCGATGGGGCTGCCGAGAACCGCGCACCGACGCCCGGTCGAGCCGCTCATGTGCCCGCTCAGCAGTTCTCCGACTCGGCGCACCAGGCGTCGAACTCGGCCTTGTTCTTGAGGTGGTCCGCGTAGGAGACGGCGAACTTGGTCTCACCCGTGTCGGGGTTGGTCGTGACGAAGTACAGCCACGGCCCCTGTGCCGGGTTGAGCGCGGCCTCGATCGCCTGCTCCCCCGGCGCCATGATCGGCGTCGGCGGCAGGCCGGGGTACTTGTAGGTGTTGTACGGCGAGTCCACGTCGCGGTCGGAGTCGCTCGTGCCCACGCCACCGTCCTTGCCGACCGCGTAGTGCACGGTGGAGTCGAACTGCAGGGCCATCGGCTCGTCGAGACGGTTGTAGATCACCCGGCTCACCTTGGGGAAGTCCTCGTCGAACCGTGCCTCCGCCTGGATCAGGCTGGCCACCGTCATCACGTCGTGCGGCGTCACACCACGCGCCCGCGCCTCGGCCTCGAGGTCGAGGGAGTCAGCGGCCTGCTTGAAGCGGTCCACCATCGCAGTGAGGATGCTCTTCGGCGTCGCATTGGGCGGGACCTGGTAGGTGGCCGGGAACAGGTAGCCCTCCGGGTTGCCGTTGGCGTACGACGGGAGGCCCAGCGACTTGGGGTTCTCCAGCACCTTGCGGTACCGCTTGGCCGAGAAGTCGGTCTGCTTAGCCAGCTGCTCGACGATCTGATCGACGGTGAGGCCCTCAGGGAACCCGACGGTGTTCTGGATCATGTTGGACGGCTCGACCAGGACGGCTAGCGCCGCCTCGGCCGACATCTGCCGCTTCATCTCGTAGAAGCCGACCTGGATCCCGCGCGAGTCCGGATCTTCGTTGGCGGCCTCGGTGAACGCCTCGACGCTCGCCACGACGTCCTCGGCAACCAGCGTCTGCGCGATGTCGGAGGCGTTCTCACCCTCCTTGACCTCGACCAGCACCGTTCCGGTCCCCGTGCCGGAGTAGTCCTCGGCCGGACTGAACCGGTCGCTCAGTGCCGACATCCCGTAGTCGTAGGCCACATAGGCCCCGCCGGCGAGGATCGCCAGCGCCACGAGAACCGCCAGGCACCCGCTGGGGCGCCACCTGGTCTTCTTCTTGTGGCTGCGCTGACTGTCGAGGTCGAGTCCGAGATCGCTCACACGTTTCCTAGGTCGAGGGCCTCACCGGGCGCGGCTCCTGAGCTGCGTTCGGTATCGAGGGCATTCTGCAGGATGACGACGGCGGCAGCCTGGTCGACCACCGACCGTCGCTTCTGTCCCTTCTTGCCTTGTCCGCGAAGCACCGCCTCGGCGGTGACGGTGCTCAACCGCTCGTCGCACAGCCGGACGGGCACCGGTGCGACTGCTGCAGCGATGGCCACGGCGAACTCGCGGACGCGTTGCGCGGCCGGCCCCTCCCCGCCGGAGAGCGAGCGCGGCAGGCCGATCACGACTTCCATCGCCTCGCGATCCTCGACGATCTCACGGATCCTGGCAAGGTCTCCCTTGCCCCGTGCCACCGTCTCCACCGGGGTCGCGATCAAGCCGGAGGGGTCGCACTGGGCGATCCCGATCCGGGCGTCGCCGACGTCGACGCCGATCCGCACTCCTCGTCGCACGCCGATCACCGGCGCACTTCGTCGCCAAGAGCGAGCAGGGTGCTCACGACCGCCCGGCCGTGACCGCGCGACCGACCTCGTGCTCGACGTCGCGCAACGCCTGGTCCACGTTCGCGACATCGGCGCCACCACCCTGGGCGACGTCGTCCTTGCCGCCACCGCTGCCCCCAAGGGCGCCGGCTGCGACCTTGACGAGCGCGTTCGCCGACACGCCCCAGGATCGGGCCTCGTCGTTGACCGCGATCACCACGGCCGGCTTGCCGCCGGTCGAGCCGATGATCGCCACCACGCTGGGCTGTCCGGCCGGCATCCTGCCGCGGATGTCCAGGGCGAGCTTGCGAACGTCGCCGGCTCCCGCGCCGTCGACCCGGTGGCCGACGAAGTTGACGCCGAAGACGTCGGTGGGCTTGGCGGCGAGCTCGCCGGCAGCGGCGAGGAGCTGCGCCATGCGCACGCGCTCGATCTCCTTTTCCGCGGTGCGCAGGCGCTCGACGATGTCGTTGACGCGGTCCGGCAGCTCCTCCGGGCGCACCTTGAGCGCCTCGCTCAGCTGCGCGACCAGCACGTGCTCCCTGGCCAGGAACCGGTAGGCGTCCCCGCCCACGAGCGCCTCGACCCGTCGTACGCCGGAGCCGATCGACGACTCGCCCAGCAGCTTGATCACACCGAGCTGGCCTGAACGTCCGGCGTGCGTGCCGCCGCAGAGCTCACGCGCCCAGTCGCCGACCGAGATCACGCGGACCTCGTCGCCGTACTTCTCACCGAACAGCGCCATGGCGCCGGACTTGCGAGCCTCCTCCTGGGTCATGATCTCCGCGTGCACGGCCAGGTCGGCCAGCACGAGGTCGTTGACCCGGGCCTCGACGTCGGCCATCGCGGAGCCGGGCACGGCACCGGAGGCGGAGAAGTCGAAGCGGAAGCGACCGGGAGCGTTCTCGGACCCGGCCTGTGTGGCGGTCTCGCCCAGTGCCTCACGGAAGGCCTTGTGCACCATGTGCGTGGCCGTGTGGGCGCGGCTGATCGACTTGCGGCGCTCGATGTCCACCAGCGCCTGACCGCCCTCGCCGACGGTGACCTCGCCGGCAAGCACCTTGGCCTGGTGCACGATCAGTCCGGTGATCGGCGACTGGACGTCCAGGACCTCGATCCGGGCGCCGTTCGCGAGCTCGATGACGCCGTGGTCGGCGAGCTGGCCGCCACCCTCGGCGTAGAAGGGGGTGCGGTCGAGAACGAGCTCGATCTCTTCGCCCTCACGCGCCGAACGAGCCACTCCTGATCCGGCACCGATGATGCCGCGCACGGTCGCCTCGGAGACGATCTCGTTGTAGCCGGTGAACTCCACGGCCTTGCCGAGCGCGTCGGAGACCTCGCGGTAGGCACCACCGTCGCTGTGCTTGCCCTTCTTGGCCTTGGCGTCGGCCTTGGCGCGGTCACGCTGCTCGGTCATCAGCCGACGGAAGCCCTCCTCGTCGACCTGAAGCCCCTGCTCGGCGGCCATCTCGAGGGTGAGGTCGATCGGGAAGCCGTAGGTGTCGTGGAGCGCGAACGCCTTGCTGCCCGACAGCTGGCTGGACCCTGCGGACTTGGCCTCGGTGGCGGCCATGTCGAAGATCGTGGTGCCGGCCTTGAGCGTCTGACGGAAGGCGTCCTCCTCGGCGTAGGCGATCGTGGAGATCCGCTCCCAGTCCGACGCGATCTCCGGGTAGGACAGCTTCATCTTGTCCCGGCTGACCGGGAACAGCTCCGGAAGCACCCGGTCCTCGACACCGAGCAGGCGCATCGACCGAACCGCCCGGCGCAGCAGCCTGCGCAGCACGTAGCCGCGGGCCTCGTTGCCCGGGGTGACGCCGTCACCGATCAGCATCATCGAGCTGCGGATGTGGTCGGCGATCACCCGGAATCGGACGTCGTCCTCGTGGCCGGCGCCGTAGCGCTTGCCCGAGAGCTCAGCAGCTTTCTCGATGACCGGGAACATCTCGTCGATCTCGTACATGTTGTCCTTGCCCTGGAGCAGGAAGGCAACACGCTCGAGACCCATGCCGGTGTCGATGTTCTTGCTGTGGAGGGACCCCCGGATGTCGAAGTCCTCCTTACTACGAACGGCGCTGAGCTCGTCCTGCATGAAGACCAGGTTCCAGAACTCGAGGTACCGGTCCTCGGCCGCGAAGTCCCCGTCGGCGCCGTACTCCGGGCCACGGTCGAAGAGGATCTCCGAGCAGGGGCCACCCGGGCCGGGGACGCCCATCGACCAGTAGTTCTCCTTCTTGCCGAGCCGGATGATCCGGTCGTCGGAGACCCCGGTGACCTTCTTCCAGAGCTCCACGGCCTCGGGGTCGTTCTCGTAGACGCTCGGGTAGAGCTTGTCCTCCGGCAGCCCGTAGCCACCGTCGGAGACCGGCTTGGTGACCAGGTCCCAGCCGTACTCGATCGCGCCTTCCTTGAAGTAGTCGCCGAACGAGAAGTTGCCGCACATCTGGAAGAAGGTGCCGTGCCTCGTGGTCTTGCCGACATCCTCGATGTCCGGGGTACGCACGCACTTCTGGACACTGACCGCACGCTTGAACTTCGGTGTCTCCTGGCCGAGGAAGTACGGCTTGAAGGGCACCATGCCGGCGTTGACGAACAACAGGTTCGGGTCGTCGAGCAGCAACGATGCTGAGGGGACCGCCTGGTGACCGCGCTCCTCGAAGTGCGCGATAAACCGTCGGCGGATCTCCGCGGTGTCCATCAGTTGATGCCCTTTCTGGTGAGTTCACGTGGTCGTTCGTGCTCGAGCGCGGGTGCGCCCGTAAGTTCATCGAGGCCCAGCCCGAGCCGGTCCCGCAAGTCGTTTTCCTTGGCCGACATCTCGGCCACGATCTCCTCGTGGAGCAGGTGGGCACCCAGGGACAACCCGGCCAGCCGGTCGCGGATCCCGTCCGGCGTGAACGCCTCTGCGACGCGGCGCGCCTTCGTCACGGCGTACACGCCGGCCGTCGCTCCGGCGACGAACCACACAGCGCGGTTCATGCGGCTTCCTCCTCTGCGCGGTCGCGGGCCGCGGTGGCGCGAGCAGACCTCTTGGCCGCACGACGGCGCTCCTTGCGGGCACGCTTGACCTCGCGGCGCATCTCGAACGTGATCCGGTTGCGGCTCTCCGGCGACAGCGCCTTGCGCACGCCGTACCCGAACGCCATCGCTTTCACCAGGGGCTCGCCCAGCGTCACCGAGAGCACGGCACGGTCCGGGACTGCCGGCAGGCCCTTGGCGTCGTCACCGGGCGAACCGGCGGTGGTGATGAGGTACTCCGCCTGAGGTACGACGGGCACGGCGGCCTCGGCGACGCGAGCCGCGGCGATGTCCTCGGAGAGACGCTCGACGCGATCACGCAGAGCCTCGACGTCGGCGCGTGACGTCTCCAGGGCGCGCATGGCCCGACGGCGGTCAGCGAGCACCACCACCAGCACCGCACACAGGGCGACCAGCAGCAGCGCCGCGACCCCGCCGAGGGCAGCAGACAGTGCCGAACTCATAGTGGATGACCCTACCGTGCGCCTGACTGGCTCTTGGTGCCCCTCACCAGCGCCCGGATCCGCTGCCAGCGTTCCTTGAACCCGGCCTCGGCTCCGAGGCTGGTGGGCTCGTAGTAGGTGGCGTCGACGACCACGTCGGGTGCGTACTGCTGCTCGGCTATCCCGAACGGCTCGTCGTGGGCGTAGCGGTAGCCCTTGCCGTGACCGATCTTCTTCGACCCGGCGTAGTGGGCGTCGCGCAGGTGGCTCGGGACCGGGCCGATCTTCCCCGCGCGCACGTCGGCGCTCGCCGCGTCGATCGCCTTGATCACCGCGTTGGACTTCGGCGCGAGCGCCAGCGCGATCGTCGCCTGTGCGAGGTTCAGCCTGCCCTCGGGCATGCCGATCAGCTGGACCGCCTGCGCCGCCGCAACCGCGGTGGTCAGGGCAGTGGGGTCCGCCAGGCCGATGTCCTCGCTGGCCAGGATGACCAACCGGCGGGCGATGAACCGCGGGTCCTCCCCCGCCTCCACCATCCGGGCCAGGTAGTGCAAGGCGGCATCGGCGTCGGAGCCGCGGATCGACTTGATGAACGCGCTCGTGACGTCGTAGTGCTGGTCGCCCTGGCGGTCGTAGCGCACCGCGGCCCGGTCCACGGCGGTCTCGGTGGTGGCCAGGTCGACGGTGGTGGAGCCGTTCGAGAGGGCTGCCCCGGCGGCGGCCTCGAGGTAGGTCAGTGCCCGCCGGGCGTCCCCGCCGGCGAGCCGGACCAGGTGGTCGAGTGCCTCGTCCTCGATCGCCACAGCGTCCGCGAGGCCGCGCTCGTCCTTGGTGGCCTCGGCGATCACCCCGCGGATGTCGTCATCGGTGAGCGGCTCGAGCGTGAGCAGCAGCGAGCGTGACAGCAGTGGGGAGATCACCGAGAAGAACGGGTTCTCGGTCGTGGCCGCGACCAGCGTGACCCAGCGGTTCTCGACTCCCGGCAGAAGCGCGTCCTGCTGCGCCTTGGTGAACCGGTGGACCTCGTCCACGAACAGCACGGTCTCCCGACCACCGCGCACCAGCTCGGCTCGAGCCGAGTCGATGGCGGCGCGGACCTCCTTGACGCCGGCCGCCACAGCCGAGACCTCGACGAACCGCCGGTTGGTCTGCTGGCTGACGATGGAGGCGATCGTGGTCTTACCGGTGCCCGGAGGCCCCCACAGCAGCAGCGACATCGGCTGGTCACCCTCGATCAGACGACGCAGCGGGGAGCCCGCGGCCAGCAGGTGCTGCTGGCCGACGAGCTCGTCCAGGACACGCGGCCGCATCCGCACCGCCAGGGGTGCGGAGGCGTGCGTGTTGCCCGCCAGCGTCCCACCGGAGCCGGTGGGAGCGGAGGCGGTGCCGCCCGCCTGGGCGTAGTCGAAGAGACCGTCCACGCGAGCAACCCTAACCGCGGGGCTACTGGGTGGAGCCGTCGCCGTCCGTGAGGTTCTCCGAGGACGCCTGGTGAGCCTCCACGTCGGTCCAGGTGTCGGCGAAGCCGGGCTTGTTCAGATCCTCGACGGACGGGGTGGCGCCCGCCACCGGCGTGCCGTCCTGGTCCACGGCCAGGGCGCTCAGCGTGATCGGAGTGGTCGGCATCTTGCCGTACTCCCCCGCGAAGTGGCAGGCGACCTTGTGGCTGGGACCGATCTGGAGAAGCGGCGGCTCCTGCTTGGCGCAGATGTCCTTGGCCATCCAGCAGCGAGTGCGGAAGCGACAGCCCGACGGCGGGTTGATCGGGCTGGGGACGTCGCCCTCCAGCCTGATCCGGTCGCGCCGGCCGCCGATCGCCGCCTGCTTGACGTCCGGAACGGCTGACAGCAGAGCCTGCGTGTAAGGGTGGTGCGGGCTGTTGTACAGAGTCTCCCGGTCCGCGATCTCGACGATCTTGCCGAGGTACATCACGGCGACCTCGGGGCAGAAGTGCCGGACCACGGCGAGGTCGTGCGCGATGAACAGGAAGGCGACACCGAACTCCTTCTGCAGGTCCTGCAGGAGGTTCACCACCTGAGCCTGGATCGACACGTCCAGTGCGGAGACCGGCTCGTCGGCAACCAGGAGCTTCGGCTGCAACGCCAGTGCACGCGCGATGCCGATGCGCTGGCGCTGACCGCCGGAGAACTCGCTCGGGTAGCGGTTGTAGTGCTCGGGGTTCAGACCGACGATCTCGAGGAGCTCGCGGACCCGGGCGAGGACCTGGTTCTCGGGGACCACCTTGTGCACGCGCAGCGGCGTTCCTACGATCGTGCCGACCGTGTGCCGAGGGTTCAACGAGCTGTACGGGTCCTGGAAGATCATCTGGATCTCGCGGCGCAACGGCAGCATCTGCTTGCTGTTGAGGTGCCCGATCTCCTGGCCCTCGAACTTCATCGACCCCGACGTGGGGTCGAGCAGACGAGTGATCAGACGACCGGTGGTGGACTTACCACAGCCGGACTCCCCGACCAGGCCGAGCGAAGCGCCCGGCTCCACCTGGAAGGAGACCCCGTCCACGGCCTGCACCTGGGCGATCGTCCGCCGGACGAGGCCCGAGGACTTCACGGGGAAGTACTTGCGGAGGTTGGTGACCTCGAGTAGGGGCTTCGGCCCGGTCCCGTTGGCACCGGTCGTGTCTGGGCCTGCCAAGGAGTCGGCGTCCGGCTGCGTCATGGATGTCATTGTCCTCATCACCGGCTCTCGGGAGCCACGCGGCTCCGGTCGTCGGCGGTGTCGGTGTCGGTCGGATCGGCGAGGCTCGGTGCGATGTCGGGCAGCACCTCTGCCTCGTAGATCGCGTCCGGGTCAGGAAGGTGGCACCGCTTCAGGTGATCCGCACGACGGCCGGGGACCAGCTCGGGCAGCTCGGTCTCGCACAGGTTGCCAGGGACCTTGTCCTTGTGCGTGCACCGCGGGTTGAACGGGCAGCCGGTCGGCGGGTTGAGCAGGCTCGGCGGGTTGCCCGGGATCGGGTGCAGCCGGACGGAGGTGTCTGCCGCAACGTCGGGCATGCTCGAGAGCAGGCCCCAGGTGTAGGGCATCTCCGGGTGGGTGAGCAGCTCACGGGTCCGGCCGTGCTCGACCGCGCGTCCGCCGTACATCACCAGGACCTCGTCCGCCATCTCCGCGACGACACCGAGGTCGTGGGTGATGATGATGATGGCGGACTGGAAGTCGCGCTGCAGCTCCTGGAGCAGGTCGAGGATCTGCGCCTGCACGGTGACGTCGAGCGCCGTCGTCGGCTCATCGGCGATCAGCAGCTTGGGGTCGTTGACCAGCGACATCGCGATCATTGCGCGCTGGCGCATACCGCCGGAGAACTGGTGCGGAAAGTCGTCGACGCGGCTCTTGGCCTGCGGGATGCCGACCCGGTCCAGCATCTCGATCGCCTTGGCGCGGGCCTGCGACTTCGAGACGTCGTTGTG
>JBFIWG010000091.1:0-10845 GCA_041606495.1 Nocardioidaceae bacterium | reverse complement strand
GCCTCGGGGGTCTCGAGTCCGGGGGTCGCGGGTTGTCCTGCGCCTGGGTCCACACCGGCGAAGGCCGCGTTCGCCACCGCCTGGATCATGCTGAACACCACTGCGCCGATCAGCAGGCCCCACCAAAGGCGGGTGGTGCTGATCTTCTTAAACTCCGACCGCACCAGCGTCGACACCGATGTTGTGGTCATCCGGCGTGACCCTCCTCGGTGAGCTCCAGGAACACCCGCTCCAGCTGGCTCGCCTCTGCGGTGAGCTCGTGCAGCTCGACGCCGCCGACGTAGGCGGCATGGCCGACCTGCTCCGTCGTACCCCCGCTCACCCGGACCAGGCCGTCCTCCTCGGGGCCGGACGCGGTCATCGAGGTCACGGCGAGAGCCTCGCGCAGCTTGTCCGGCTCAGGAGTGCGCACGAGCACGTCGCGAGGGCCGCCCCCGAGCTCGTCGAGAGTGCCCTGCCGCACGAGCCGACCCTGCGACATCACGACAACGTCGTCGACCGTTTGCTGCACCTCGCTGAGCACGTGGCTTGAGATGAGCACGGTGCGACCCTCATGTGCGAGGGCCCTGAGAAAGTCGCGCAGCCAGGCGATACCGGCGGGGTCGAGGCCGTTGGCGGGCTCGTCGAGCACCAGCACACGCGGGTCGCCGAGCAGGGCCGCGGCCAGGGCCAGCCGCTGGCGCATGCCGAGCGAGAACCCTCCCGTCCGTTTCCCGGCCACCTCGGAGAGCCCCACCAGTGTCAGCACGTCCCTGGCACGCGCCGGGTCGATCCCAGCGCCGATCGCCATCACCTCGAGATGGGCCTGCGCGGACCGGCCGGGATGAAAGCTGGACGCCTCCAGTGCAGCGCCGACCGTGCCGATCGGGTCCTCGAGGTCGCGATAGGCAAGACCCCCGATCGTGGCAGTCCCGGCGGTGGGCGCGAGCAGCCCGAGCAGACAGCGCAACGTGGTGGTCTTGCCGGCGCCGTTGGGACCGAGGAAGCCGGTCACCACGCCCGGGCTCACCGAGAAGGTCAGGTCGTCGACAGCCTTGACCGTGCCGAACATCTTGGTCAGACCGACGATGTCGATCCGTTGTCCCTCCCGGTGCATGCGCTCACCATTTCACAACGGCGCAACCAATTTAAGACCAGGGAGTCCGTTTTGACGAGTGACGTCAGAGGCGGCGGACGAAGACGTGCGAAGCGGCCTCGTGGTCGATCTCGGCGGTCTCCCCGCCGCTGCCGAGCAGCACGCCCTCGGCTCCCGGAGCGACAGTCACCACCTTGTCCGGTAGCGCGCCGACCCGGCGCAGCGCGGCCATCAGGCTCTCGTCGGTCTGGATCGGCTCGCTGATCCGCCGTACCAGGACCCGGACCTCCTCGCCCGACACCGCCACCTTGTCCAGCGGCTCCACGTCGTGCATGAAGTCCTCACCGTTCGACGACTCACCCAGCTCGTGCAGGCCCGGGATCGGATTGCCGTACGGCGACTCGGTGGGATGTCCCAGGAGCTCGATCAGCCGGCGCTCCACGGTCTCGGACATCACGTGCTCCCAACGGCAGGCCTCGGCGTGCACCAGCTCCCAGTCCAGCCCGATCACGTCGGTCAGCAGCCGCTCGGCCAGCCGGTGCTTGCGCATGACCCGGGTGGCCAGCCGGTTGCCCTCGTCGGTGAGCTCGAGGTGCCGGTCGCCCTCGACGGTCAGCAGCCCGTCGCGCTCCATCCTGGCGACCGTCTGGCTCACCGTCGGGCCGCTCTGGTGCAGCCGCTCGGCGATCCGGGCACGCAGCGGGACGATGCCTTCCTCGACGAGCTCGTAGATCGTCCGGAGGTACATCTCGGTGGTGTCGATGAGGTCGCTCACCACGCCATTCTTACGTATGGGTGTTCGGCGCTGGCAGAGTGGAGTCCTATGGCTGACTCGCCCGCACCTGCTGTCATGTGGTTCCGCCGGGATCTCCGGCTCGGGGACAACCCGGCCCTGCTCGCGGCCTGCGATGCCGCGTCGACGGAGGGCGTCCTGCCCCTCTTCGTGCTGGATCCGGCGCTGTGGGGCCCAGCCGGCCCGAGCCGTCGCGCCTACCTCGCCGCCTCGCTGGCATCCCTCGACGACTCTCTCGACGGGAACCTGAGCGTGCTCGAGGGCGACCCGGTCCGGCAGGTCGTTCGGGCGGCCAAGGCGGTCGACGCCGGCACGGTCCACATCGCCGCCGACTACGGGCCGTACGGCTCCGCGCGCGACGATCGGGTCGAGAAGGCCCTCGCCAGGGAGGGCATCGAGCTGCACCGGCTCGGCTCGCCGTACGCCGTAGCACCGGGACGCGTGCTGAGCGGGAGCGGCGAGGGCTACAAGGTCTTCACGCCATTCGCCAAGGCGTGGGCCGAGCACGGCTGGCGCGGGCCCGCGGACCGGCCGGCCCCCGGTCAGACCTGGCTGACCATTGACGGTGTCGACATCCCCTCACCCGAGCTCCCGTCGGGTCTGTCGCTGCCCAAGGCCGGCGAGAAGGCCGCGCTGGAGCGGTGGCACGACTTCCTCGACGAGCACGTCCAGGAGTACGACGAGGCGCGCGACCGCCCCGACCTCGACGGCACCTCGCGCATGTCGGCACATCTGAAATGGGGCGAGATCCATCCCCGCACGATGCTGGCCGACCTCGCTCCCCTGCGCAGCAAGGGCTCGTCGACGTACCGCAGCGAGCTCGCCTGGCGCGAGTTCTACGCTGACGTGCTGTGGCGACGGCCGGAGACCGCCCGCGAGTACCTCAAGCCCGAGTTCGCCGACATGGAGTACGACGAGCCCGGCGAAGACCTCGACGCCTGGAGAGAAGGACGCACCGGCTACCCGATCGTGGACGCCGGCATGCGGCAGCTGCGTGCAACCGGCTGGATGCACAACCGACTCCGGATGATCGTGGCGAGCTTCCTGGTCAAGGACCTGCACGTGGAGTGGCAGCACGGCGCGCGGCACTTCATGCACTGGCTGGTCGACGGGGATCTGGCGTCGAACCAGCACGGCTGGCAGTGGGTCGCGGGCAGCGGCACGGACGCCTCACCCTTCTTCCGGGTCTTCAACCCGACCACCCAGGGCGAGAAGTTCGACCCGGACGGGCGCTACATCCGCCGGTGGGTCGATGAGCTGGCCGACGTCGACGACCGGTACGTTCACGAACCGATCAAGAACCCCGACGGCCTGCCGGACGGGTACCCCGCCCCCCTCGTCGACCATGCCGAGGAGCGGCGCGAGGCGCTGGCTCGACTGGAACGGATCAAGAAGTGAACGACGCCGACCTGACCATCCCCGCCCGCTTCTGCGGACCGGCACGCTCCGGCAACGGCGGCTACACCGCGGGGCTGCTCGCGGAGCGGGTGCGAGGTGAGGCTCGGCATCCCGTCGTGGAGGTGACCCTGCGGCAGCCACCGCCGCTCGACGTCGCGATGCGGGTCCAGCACGTCGGCGCCGATGACCTGACCAATGTGGCCGGCGCTCCCGCGGTGTGGCTGTCCATGGGTGGCGCGAAGATCGCCGAGGCGCGCGAGGTCGACGCGGACCTCGCTGCCGTCGAGGCCGTCACGATGGGGCTGGCGACCGAGGCGATGGCCCGCTTCCCCGGTCTGGTGTCCCACCCGTTCCCGAGCTGCTTCGCCTGCGGCCCGGACCGTCGCGAGGGCGACGGCCTGCGGATCTTTCCTGGGGCGGTCGCCAGCGGCCGGGTCGCGTCGTTGTGGCTGCCGCACCCGAGCCTGGCCGAGTCCTCGGACCTGCTCGACGACGGGATGCAGCGCGTCGGCCTCGGTACCTCCTGGGCTGCGCTCGACTGCGTCGGCGGCTGGGCAGGTGACATGGAGGAGCGCAGGATGGTGCTCGGCCGGATGACCGCGCAGGTCGACGCCCTGCCCGTGGTCGGCGAGCCGCACGTCGTGATGGGCGAGAAGCTCGGCATGGAAGGGCGCAAGACGTTCACCGCGAGCACGTTGTACGACAGCGACGGCCGGATCGTGGCCCGCGCCCAGCACGTGTGGATCGCCATCGACCCCTCGGCATTCAGCTGACCGTCGTACGGCAGAAGGCGCGGCTCAACCCGGTAGAACCCCCGGCTCAACGGGGCAGAACCCCCGGCTCAACGGGCTGGGAAATGTCACAAAACTCTCTTGTCGTCCTCCGCAGGCCCGACGTACCGTGGTGGGACACGAGGAAGGAGGTGGTCCAGTAGTGAATTCTTTACGGACTCGTGAGGTGGCTGCTCGCTAGCAGCGCACCGGCCAGCATGACTGAGCCCGTCTGGGCAGCTGGCAATTCCAAGCAGTCACCCGACCCGCAGGTGCTCCGGTAGGTCCGACCGGGGGTTGCCGTCGTTCGCCATCGTGTGCACGACACGGCACGACGCCTGCGGGTCGCTGCATGTCCGGCGGAACAGACGGTTCCGGCGAAGGCCAGCCCCTAGGGTGCGAGGCGCTCGACTGTCCATCCGGAATCGGTACGCCGGTAGCGCAGCCGGTCGTGCATCCGACCGATGCGGCCCTGCCAGAACTCCACGATCTGCGGATCCACGCGGTAGCCACCCCATCGCGGAGGCCGGGGCACGTCCGCACCCTCGAAGCGCGCCACCACCTCGTCGTACCGAGCGTCGAGCGCCGCCCGGTCCTGCACCACCTCGGACTGCGGCGAGGCCCAGGCACCGACCTGTGACGCACGCGGGCGCGAGGCGAAGTAGGCGTCGTTCTCGGCCTCGCTGAGCGGCGCCGCGTCACCCTCTACGCGCACCTGACGTTCGAGCGGGTGCCACGGGAACAGCAGCGCACACGCCGGGTTCCTGGTCAGCTCGGCGCCCTTGCGGGAGTCGTAGTTGGTGAAGAACACGAACCCACGCTCGTCGAGACCTTTCAGGAGCACGATCCGCGAGGCCGGCGTACCCCGGTCTCCGACCGTCGAGAGCACGAACGCGTTCGGCTCGTGCAGACCGGCGGCGACGGCGTCGTGCATCCAGCGTCGGAACATCGCGACGGGCTCGGGCGACAGGTCCGACTCAGCCAGTCCGCCTGCGGCGTACTCGCGGCGCAGCTCGGCGAGCTCTCGTGGGTTCACGATCCGAATCTAGCGGTCAGGATGACGAAGCCGGACGCAGCGGGCACAATGCAACGCGGACTGAACAGTGGACGAAGGAGTCGAGATGAGCGAGGTTCAGCACGGCCTCGAAGGCGTGGTTGCGTTCGAGACCGAGATTGCCGAGCCCGACAAGGAAGGCTCCGCGCTCCGCTACCGCGGCGTGGACATCGAGGAGATCGTCGGCCGGGTGCCGTTCGAGAAGGTCTGGGGCCTGCTCGTCGACGGCGCCTACGAGCCGGGTCTGCCCCCCGCCGAGCCGTTCCCGATCCCGGTGCACTCCGGCGACATCCGGGTCGACGTGCAGAGCGCGATCGCGATGCTCGCGCCGATGTGGGGCCTGCGCCCGCTGTACGACATCGACGACGCCCAGGCCCGGGACGACCTCGGCCGCGCGGCGGTCATGGTGCTGTCGTACGTCGCGCAGGCAGCCCGCGGAATCGGCCAGCCGATGGTGCCGCAGTCCGAGGTGGACAAGGCCCGCTCGATCACCGAGCGCTTTATGATCCGCTGGAAGGGCGAGCCGGACCCCAAGCACGTCAAGGCGATCGACGCCTACTGGGCCTCCGCAGCCGAGCACGGCATGAACGCCTCCACGTTCACCGCACGCGTGGTCGCGTCTACCGGCGCGGACGTGGGTGCGTCGCTGTCCGCCGCCGTGGGTGCGATGAGTGGCCCGCTGCACGGTGGTGCACCGTCGCGCGTTCTCGGCATGCTCACCGAGGTGGAGCGGCGCGGCGACGCCATGGCGTACGTCAAGGAGCTGCTCGACAACAACGAGCGGCTGATGGGCTTCGGCCACCGCGTCTACCGCGCCGAGGACCCCCGAGCCCGGGTGCTGCGTCGTACGGCGCGCGAGCTGGCTGCCCCGCGCTACGAGGTCGCCGAGGCGCTCGAGAAGGCCGCCTTGCAGGAGCTGCGCGAGCGTCGCCCGGACCGGGTGCTGGAGACGAACGTCGAGTTCTGGGCCGCGATCGTGCTCGACTTCGCAGAGGTCCCGCCGCACATGTTCACGTCAATGTTCACGTGTGCACGCACCGGCGGGTGGGCCGCGCACATCCTCGAGCAGAAGCGCACCGGTCGGCTGATCCGCCCTTCCGCGAAGTACGTCGGCCCGAGCTCACGCAAGGCCGAGGACGTCGAAGGCTGGAAGGCGGACTGGGCGTGAGCGGCGTCAAGGAGCTCTGGGATCGCGAGGCAGCCACGTTCGACGACGAGCCCGACCACGGACTTCACGACCCCGGCGTGCGCGCACGCTGGCACGACCTCCTCGAGGAGTACCTGCCGCCGGCTCCTGCGCGGGTCGCGGACCTCGGCTGCGGCACGGGCACCCTGTCGGTGCTGATGGCCGAGGCGGGCCATGTCGTCCACGGCGTCGACCTGTCCGGCGAGATGGTGACCGCAGCCGTCCGCAAGGCGCAGGCTGCCGGGGTCGAGGTGTCGTTCGCCGAGGGGGACGCCGCGGACCCGCAGCTCGAGGGGGGAGCCTTCGACGCCGTGCTGTGTCGCCACGTGCTGTGGGCTCTGCCGGACCCACGCGCAGCGCTCGCTCGCTGGGTGGACCTGCTCGCCCCGGGTGGTCGCCTGGTGCTGGTGGAGGGCAGCTGGTCGACCGGCGCCGGTCTCACCGCAACCGAGACGGAGGGGCTCGTGCGCGAGCACAGGTCCGAGGTCGTGGTCCGGCACCTGGTCGAGCCCGAGTTCTGGGGACGCGAGATCGACGACGAGCGCTACCTGGTGGTCAGCCTCGGCTGAGGTGCCTCAGCTCCGCTCGCCGTCCGCGGGGAGCGCCGCCGCCAGAGAGTCATGGATGGCGAAGACCTTGTCCAGGCTCGTGATGACGAACAGCCGCTTCAGCTTATCGCTGCGGCACACGATCGAGAACGAGCCCTTGAACGCGTGCACCTTGCGGCGCGCGCCGATCAGGACCCCGAGCCCGGTGGAGTCGAGGAAGGTCACCTCGTCCAGGTCCAGGATGAGGTGGACGTCGCCGGCGACGACGCGCTCGCTGATGGTGTCGCGGAGCGGTGCGACGGCGGCGATGTCGATCTCGCCGCGAGCGGTGATCACGTGGTACGCGCCGTGGGCGCGCACCTCGAGCTCGAGTTGCTGCATGGGTTCCTCACTCGGTACAGCGGGCGGTATCAACTCGCTGTTGAGTCAGAAGCCCGGTTCAGTGTGTCATGTCCTATTTCTTCGTGCGGCGGCTGCCGCCGTGCCAGTCCTCCTGGCGACCGATCTCGCCCTCGGACAGGCCGAAGCTGCGTAGCTGTGGCGCCTCGCGCAGGCTGCGCTTGAGCTCGGCGAAACCGGGGAACCGGGCAAGTCCCAGCACGTGCTCCCAGAGGCGGACCGCGTCCTCGTCGCTCGGCAGGCGGCTGATCACCGGGCCGAAGAAGGCGACCCCTTCGGGCGGGTCGAAGTGGATGATCGGCGTACCCACGTCCTTGCCCGTCAGCCTCAACGCCTCGTCGGTCTCGGTCCGGATCTCGAGGTCGTAGCGGTCGTCCTCGAGAGCCTCAGCCAGGGCGAGGGGCAGACCCGCAGAGGAGAGTATCGACTCGGTCAGGGACCTGAGACCGGCCGAGTCGAGTGCGGCGACCCCGCCGTCGGTGGTCGGCTCGGCGTCGAAGAGCTGGGCACCGAACGCGGCCTGGAGCGGGTCGACCGCCTCGCGGCCGTGCACGGCTCGCGCAGCAGCAGCGACACGGAGCAGCTTCAGACCCGCGGTGTGTCCGGCTTCGTACTCAGGCGGGAAGTGTGAGTCGTAGTCGACAGCGGCATTGACCAGCCGGAGCGAGATGAAGCGCCAGTCGACGGTGTAGTCGCGCTGCGCCACCACCTGTCGCACCCACTTGCTCGTCATCCAGGCGAACGGGCATACCGGGTCGAAGTAGAAGTTCAGGTCCGTGCTGCTCACTACTCCGACGGTAGCCCGCCCGGTGAAACCGTCGAAGTGCTGGGCGCCCCGGTCAGCCCATCGAGGGCAAGCGCCTAGGGATCACGACGACGTCGTAGTCGGTTCCCTCCGGTGCCCCCGCACCGAACGGCGGCGGCAGGCCGAGGTCGAAGCGGGCGTTCACGATCACCAGCTTGCGTTTGTGCGCGGCGAGCGTCGTCGGCACCCGGAACAGGCCGCCGACATCGTCGTTGGTGATCACCTGCACGACACGCCCCTCCGAGAAGTCAGGGTCCAGCCGGATCTTGGTCAGGGTGTTGGAGAAGTTGGACAGGACCCAGACCACCCTGCGCTGCAGGAGGATGCCGTCGATGGTGTCGGGCAACGTCGTGCCGGTGTCGAGCTCGATGTCGTCACTGCGACCCGACTCGGGGTCCACCGTGTAGAGCAGTCCCCGCGAGGAGTTGGCGACGATCAGCACCCGTCCGTGCGCCGGCGCGTCGATCCCGTTCAGCCCGACGCCGAGCTCACCGACGAAGTCCGCCTCGCCCGTGACGATGATTCTCTCCGGGCTGCCGAGAGTTCCGTCCGGGCCGATCGGGACCTTGTAGATCCTGGGGTTGAAGCTGTCGGTGAAGTAGGCGGCGTGACGGGTGAGTACGACGTCGTTGATCAGCGCCTTGCCCGGCCTGGCCAGGCGGATCGACGCGATCTTGCTCCCGTCACGGGTGTCGTAGACGAGCGCCCGGCCGGTGAGCCCCGCTGCGACGTACAGCCGGTACCTCGCCGCGTCGACCTTGAGCCCGGCCGCCCCGCCGCGTTTCCGGTCGACGATCACCTTGCCGCGGCCCGTCTTCAGGTTGCCGCGGTAGATGTCGCCGTCCCACAGCGAACCGACGAAGAACTTGTTGTGGGGTCCGACGGCGATGCCTTCCGGAGCGAAATCGTCCGGCAGCGGTATGGACCGCATGCGCGGGACGTCCGAGCCGGCCGGGACCGTCGCTGTCGACGGCGTGGCCACGAGCACGGCGGTCGCCGCAACAAGAGCGGTCAGCAGATGCAGTCGAGATCTCATCGGAACACCTCTCCCGAGAAATCCCCCCAACCCTTGCGATGCTGCCTTGTCCCATCGCACCGGTCCATGACCAACGGGTGCCATTTCCGGCTCGTGCGGGCCTTCCGATATCCGGGCAGACACCGCGATAGTGGAAGGCATCGACCGAAGCGGGAGGTGATGGCGTTGGCCGTCTACACGCTGGGACTCTGGACGGTGCACGAAGGCCGCGAGGACGACTTCGTCAAGGCATGGACGGAGATGGCCGAGCGCACCAAGGAGGAGTTCCCGAACGCCTCGGGAACTCTGCTGCGCGACCACAACCAGCCGGGTTTGTTCATCAGCTTCGGCCCGTGGAGCTCGGTGGACGAGGTGTCCGCCTGGCGCGCCTCAGCGCCCTTCGTCGAGGGTGTTGCCCGGGTCCGGGCAGCTCTGGTGAGCTTCGAGCCGCACACCATGGACCTGGTCACCCGGGTCGGCTGACCCGCAAGTCACGCCGCATCGCCCTTCGGGGTGACAGCCAGCCACAGTCCTCCGAACCCGGGCACGTTGTGGCAGCGGACCTCGTCCTTGCCCTCGTGCGCGTAGAAGTACAGCGGCCGGTCGGCGTAGGTGACCTGTCGCGTGCCGTCGTCGCGCTTGGTGGTGCCCAGCAGGTCCTGCTGGACCGCACCCGTCGCCCTCGGGCTGTGCTTGGTAAGCACCGGCGGCCAAGCCTCCGCGCATGCGTCATAGCACTTGGACCTCTTGCTGGTCTCGAGGTCGAACAGGTAGATGGCCTGTCCGGTTCCGTCGAAGAGGACCTTCCCGAACTGGCTGCCGCCCGCGGTGATGACCGTCCCCTTCCGAGCCGACCCAGGGCGCTTCTTCTTGGCCGGGACCTTCGTGGTCGGCGACTCGCCCGGGGTCGCTTCGTCCGGTGCCTCCGATGTCGGCGGGTCTGACGTCGGGGGCTCCGACGTCGGCGTGTCCGGTGTCTCCGGCGAGGCGGGTGCCTCTTCCGCCGTGGCCTCGGAGGGGGTCGGGTCGGCTGCAGGGGTCGCGCTCTGCTGACCGCACCCGACGACGGACCCGAGCACGACGGCGCAGAGCCAGGCTGTCGCCCTCATCGGGCACCTCCCGCCGCGAACGGCGACAGCTTCAGCCAGTGCGGCAGCGCCCGACAGGCCTGCCTGGACCCCTCCAGCGTCAAGGCGCCCTCTCCCAGCGCCTTGCGCCAGGCGAGCTCGCCACGCCAGATCAGGACCATCGTGCGCAGGCTGGAGGAGGCGCGGACGCGTACGTCGTAGCCCGGGTCGAAGTCGCACAGGTCGACGCCCTCCCGGCCGTCGATGACGACCCACCAGCTGCGACCACGGGCGGCGACGTCGGTGAAGTCGAAGTGCAGCACCGTCCGCCCGTCCGGCACGGCGTCCAGGTCGATGTTGCGGTGCACGTCCCACATCAGCAGGTGCGGGTCGAGGTCCTCGTCGCCGAGCTGGGTCATCCACTGGAGGCCCCACTCACCGACCGCGAGCACGATCGGTTCGAGGGCGAGACCGGCAGGCGTCAGGTCGTACCGCACCCGGTTCCCCTCGTCGCTGCGCATCACCAGCCCGGTGCGCTCGAGGCTCCGCAGTCGCTTGGACAGCAACGTCGGCGACATCTTGGGGACGCCCCGCCGCAGCTCGTTGAAGTGGTGGCTCCCTGCCAGCAGCTCGCGGACGATCAGCAGCGTCCAGCGCTCGCCCAGGATCTCGGTCGCGCGGGCGAGCGGGCAGAACTGGTCGTAGCGGAACCCGGGCACGGGCGGAGCATGCCCG
>JBFIWG010000090.1:0-10890 GCA_041606495.1 Nocardioidaceae bacterium | reverse complement strand
GGTCCGGCCGTTCATCAACCGCTCCAGGGCCTGGCCGATCCGCATCTCCAACGACGGGTCCACCGCAGACGTCGCCTCGTCGAGCACCAGCAGGTCCGGGTCGGCCAGGTGCGCACGAAGCAGCGCCACCAGCTGCCGTTCGCCTGCGGAGAGGGACTCGCCGCGCTGACCCACCCGCGTCTCCAGCCCCCGGGGCAGGGACTCCAGCCAGTCCGTCAGTCCCAGCTCCGAGGCGGCCGCGCGGATGTCCTCCGCGGTGGCGTCAAGCCTGCCGTAGCGCGCGTTTGCGGCCAGGTCCGCGTCGAACAGGAACCCCTCCTGCGGCACCATCACCACCCGCTCGCGCAGGGAGTCGAACGGGACCGATCGCAGGTCGACGCCGTCCAGCAGCACCGCACCGGACGACGGATCCATCAACCGGGTCAACAGCTTGGCGAGCGTGGTCTTGCCCGAGCCGGTCTCCCCCACGACCGCGACGCGACGGCCCGGCTCGATCCGCAGCGACACGTCGTGCAGCACCGGTTTGCCGCCCGGGTAGGCGAAATGAACGTCGTCGAACTCGATCTCGACCGGCCTGTCCGGCAGCCGCACCCCGGTTGCGCCCGGGTCCACCACATCAGCCGGCGTCTCGAGGATGCCGATCACCCGACGCCACCCGGCGATCGCGTTCTGCGCATCGGTGAGCACCTGCGTGCCCATCTGCACCGGGCCCACGAACAGCGTGACCAGGAACGCGAAAGCGAGCACCTCGCCGGCAGTGATGTCCCCGGCGATCCCGAGCAGCACACCGAAGATCAGCACACCGGCGTTGGCCAGCCCGGCCGAGACACCACCGAGCGAGAACGAGAACGCGGTCAGCCCCTGCGCCCTGGTCGAGGCGGCCCGGTGTCGGTCGATCGCGGTGTCGATCCGCTCCTGAGTGCGTCCCTCGATCGCGTAGGACCGGACGACGGCCGCACCCACCACCGGCTCGGAGATCGCCGAGAGCAGGTGGCCGACCTGGCGCCGGACCACGCCGTACGCCTCGGACAGCTTCCGCTGGAAGTACCGCAGTGACAGGAACAGCGGCAGGAAGCAGATCCAGACCACCAACGTCAGCTGCCAGCTGTAGATCAGCATGATCACGGTCGCGATCAGGATCTGGCCGACGCTGACCACGGCGATCATGCCGCCGAAGATCAGGAACTGCGAGACCTGGTCCACGTCGCTCGTGACGCGTGCCACCAGCGCACCGCGGCGCTCGGTGTTCTGGGTCAGCATCGGCAGGTCGTGCACGTGCCGGAACGCCTTGACCCGCAGCGTGGCCAGGCCCCGCTCGGCGCTGGTGAACAGCCTCGAGGTCATCAGGTACGACGCACCGCTGGTCACCACGATCGCCACCGCCGCGAGCATCGCCATGGTGACCATGAAGCTGGTGTCCGGACCGCCCGGTGCGTTGAGCCCGCGGTCCAGGGTCTGCTGCACCGCCACGGGTACGACGACCCGGCCGAGCGTCGCAAGCACCGCGAAGAACAGCGTGCCCCAGAAGCCCTCCTTGAGCTCCGGGGAGAAGCCTATGCCGCGCGCGATGGTGCGCCAGGCGCCGATCGACTCGCCGGTGGACAGCGTCGTGCTGCTCATCGGGTCACCGCCTCGGGCTCGTCGAGACCGGCGTCCAGCTCGCCGTCGGAGTCCTCGGTGTCACCGGCGTGCTCCTGCTCGTAGGCGTTGACCAGGTCGGCGTACCCAGGGCTCCGGGCTAGCAGCTCCTCGTGCGGTCCTTGGTCGACGACGCGGCCGTGCTGCAGGTAGACCACCTCGTCGGCCAGCGCGATCGTGGCCTTGCGGTAGGCGACCACGACGATGGTGCTGCCGAAGTCGCGGAGCGCGTCGAGGATCCGGGCTTCCACCTCGGGGTCGACCGCCGAGGTGGCGTCGTCCATGATCAGCAGCCGCGGCCGCCGGACCAGCGCACGGGCCAGGGACAGCCGCTGCCGCTGGCCACCGGACAGCGTGGTGCCGCGCTCCCCGAGCCGGCTGTCGATGCCGTCGGGAAGAGCGGCGACGAAGCCGTCGGCCTGGGCGATCCGCAGCGCCGCATGCACCTCCTCGTCGGGTACGTCGGCGCCCAGCGTGATGTTCCCGCGCACGGTGTCGTCGAACAGGAAGGTGTGCTGCGGCACCAGCGCGATGTGCTCGGCGAGCGCACCCGCGGCCAGGTCGGGCAGGTCGTGACCGTCCAGCAACACAGAGCCTGACGACGGGTCGACCAGCCGCACCAGCAGCGAGGTCAACGTGCTCTTCCCGGACGCGGTGGCACCGACCAGGGCCACGGTCCTGCCGGGCTCGACGGTGAACGACAGGTCCTGGAGCAGGGGCTGCTCGGAGTCGTAGGCATACGCGAGGTGCCGCACGTCGAGACGGGCACCCTCGGCCGCGGGGACGACCCGCTCACCGCCGTAGCGCATCTCGCCGGTCGCCTCGAGCACCTTGGTGACCCGGTCGAAACCGACGACGCTGCGCGGGAACTCACCGAGCAGCCAGCCCAACGAGCGGATCGGGAACGCCACGATGGTGAGCAGGTAGGCCACTGTCACCACGTCGCCAGCGGCGGCCTGCCCGTTGAGCACCCGCCACACGCCGACGCTGAGCACGGCCAGCACGCCGAGGTTCGGCAGGGCCTCGAGGACCGGGTCGAAGGCGGCCCGGACCCGGCCGGCCTGGATCGAGACATCCCGCAGGGCGTGGGCGCGGCCGGCGAACCGGTCGGTCTCCTCACCCTCGCGACCCAGTGTCTTCACAACCAGCGCACCGTCGAAGGACTCGTGCGCGACCTCGCTGACCTCGGCCCGGAGCGCCTGCGCACGAGTCATCAGCGGTGACTGAAGGCGTTGGTAGGCGACGTTGGCGAGGATCACCAGCGGGAAGACCAGGAGGCCGACGAGAGCCATCACCAGGTCCGCGATCAGCATCTGCACGATCGCGATCACCATCATCGCGATGGTGCCGACCGCCATCGGCAGCGGCGCGATCGGCGCCCACGCGGCTTCGACGTCGGCGTTCGCGTTGGACAGCAGCTGCCCAGTGGGGTGCTGCTGGTGCCACGACATCGGCAGCCGGAGGTATTGGCGGGTCACCGCACGCCGGTAGTGCGCCTGCATCCGGTACTGCATGATGCCAGCGCCCAGGCGACGCGCCACGATGCCGACCGCACGCAGGATGGCGACGGCCACGAACAGGGCCAGGATCGTGATCAACGCCCCAGCGGTCGTCGTACCCGTCTTGAACGCAGGCAGCACCACCGCGTCCGTCGCCCAGCCCAGCACCCAGGCGTCGGCAACCGTCAACGCTCCGAACAGGACGCTGCCCAGGGTCGACAAGGTGAAGATCCACGGTTCGCGCTTGATCGCGACACCGAGAACGGCGAACCCGTCGCGCATCGTGCTCGATGCCGAGCGGGTCCGCCTTGAGCTCTGCCTGCGGGCCACCTGAATCCTTCCGTCCCGGCCAACCCTACGATCAGGGACATGACGCGCATGTCGAGGACCGAACGCACCGAGCTCTGCGACCTGGCCCTGCAGGTCGGACCAGACGCCCCCACCCTCAGCGGAGACTGGACCGTGCGAGAACTGGTGGCCCACATGCTGGTGCGGGAGGGAAGCCCGGCAGCGATCGGGCTCGCGGTCCCGCCGTTGTCAAAGCTGACCGACCTGGCCACCGACCGGGTCGCCCGCAAGGAGTTCACCGTGCTGGTGGAGCGCCTGCGGAATGGCCCGCCGATCTACACCCCGTTCGCGCTGCCCCAGGTCGACAAGATCCTGAACACGCTGGAGTTCTTCGTGCACCACGAGGACATCCGCCGCGCCCAGCCGACCTGGCAGCCGCGCACGCTCTCGCGTCGCTACGAAGCACTGCTGTGGAAGCAGATCACCACCGCCGGCAAGGGCATGGTGCGCGGGGCGCCGGTCGGGGTGGTCCTCGAACGCAGCGACAAGGACCAGCGAGCCCCGCTCAAGGACACCGAGCCGGCAGTCGTCATTCGGGGTCTGCCCAGCGAGCTGACGCTGTACGTCTACGGCCGCCGGGACCAGGCGCAGGTCGAGCTGGTGGGCCGCGACGAGGACGTCGTCGCTCTGACCAGCACGGACTTCTCGGTCTAGCGGACGGGGTAGCCCGCCGCGCCCAGCGAGGACTTGACGTCCTTCACCCGCAGCACGCCGAAATGGAACACGCTGGCGGCGAGTACGGCGTCCGCGCCGGCCTCCACGGCCGGCGGGAAGTGCTCGGCCTTGCCCGCTCCCCCGCTGGCGATCACCGGGATGGTGACCTCCTTGCGGACCAAACGGATCAGGTCGAGGTCGAAACCGTCCCGGGTGCCGTCGGCGTCCATGGCATTCAGCAGGATCTCGCCGGCACCGAGGTCGGCAGCCTGCTTGGCCCACGCCACTGCGTCCAGCCCGGCGCTGTGACGGCCACCGTGCGTGGTCACCTCGAAGCCGCTGTCGGTCCCGGCGGCTCGCCTCGCGTCGACCGAGAGCACCAGCACCTGGTTGCCGAACCGGTCGGCAATCTCCTCGATCAGCTCGGGGCGGGTGATCGCTGCGGTGTTGACCGCGATCTTGTCCGCGCCGGCGCGCAGCATCCGGTTCACGTCGTCGACGCTGCGGATCCCGCCGCCGACCGTCAGGGGGATGAACACCTGCTCGGCGGTACCGGACACGATCTCCAGCGTGGTGTCGCGCCCCTCGTGCGAGGCGGAGATGTCGAGGAAGGTCAGCTCGTCGGCGCCCTCGGCGTCGTAGACCTTGGCCAGCTCGACCGGGTCGCCGGCGTCCCGAAGCTCCTGGAAGTTGATGCCCTTGACCACCCGGCCGGCATCGACGTCCAGACAGGGGATGACGCGTACCGCGAGGGTCATGGTGTGCTCGCCGGGAGGGTGAGCGCGAGCGCGTCCTCGAGGGTGAACCGGCCTTCGTACAACGCCGTACCGATGATCGCGCCCTCCACGCCGTCGTCGACCAGGCCCTGGAGTGCCTCGAGGTCTGCAAGCTCGGTGATCCCGCCTGAGGCCACGACCGGACGGTCCGTAGCAGCGCAGACCGAGCGCAGCAGGTCGAGGTTCGGGCCCTGCAGCATGCCGTCCTTGTTGACGTCGGTGACGACGTAGCGGGCGCAGCCTTCCTTGTCGAGACGGTCGAGCACCTCGTAGAGGTCACCGCCCTCCTGGGTCCAGCCCCGCGCGGCCAGCGTCCGGCCGCGGACGTCGAGGCCGACGGCGATCCGGTCGCCGTGCTCGGCGATGGCGCGGGCGCACCACTCCGGGTTCTCCAGCGCGGCGGTGCCCATGTTCACCCGGCGACAGCCGGTGGCCAGGGCGGCTTCGAGGGACTCGTCGTCGCGGATGCCGCCGCTCATCTCGACCTTGATGTCGAGGGTGCCGACGATCTGCGCGAGCAGCTCGCGGTTGTTGCCCCGGCCGAACGCGGCGTCGAGGTCGACGAGATGGATCCACTCCGCGCCCCGGGTCTGCCAGTTCAGCGCCGCCTCGACCGGGTCGCCGAAGCGCTTCTCCGAGCCGGCGACGCCCTGGACCAGCTGGACGGCCTGCCCTCCGGCGATGTCGACGGCCGGCAACAGCTCGAGGTAGGAACTCATGGGACTCACCCTAATCGTGGTTGTGCAACGTCAACGGCGGCGGATCAGCAGGCTCGCGAGCAGGGGCGCGACCAGGATCGTGAGCACCAGCGCGCCCAGCCTGGCCGGCCAGTCCGGGCGGACCGCCCAGACCAGGACCTGCACCGCCACCAGGAACGCGACGAGCAACGACGTCCTGATCCTGCGACGCCGCGCCAGCACACCAGTCTGCTTACCGGCCGAAAGCTGCGGGAGGCGACCGGTCGTGGCCTTCCTGATCGCCCGCTTGCGAGCCTCACGGCGTTCGCGTCGTTCGGCTTCGGCAGCCCGGGCCGCTGCCTTCAGCGCCGCCTCGTGCTCGCGGATGGCCCGGCGGCGGGCACGTTCCTTGCTCACCCGCGGCTCACAGCGTGTCCACCCAGTTCTGGAGCAGCACCGCTCCCGCGTCCCCGGACTTCTCCGGGTGGAACTGGGTCGCCGACAGCGGCCCGTTCTCGACCGCGGCGACGAGCCGGTCACCGCCGTGCGTCGCCCACGTCACCAGCGGCGGTCGGGTGCGGCCGTGCGTGGTCAGGGTCCACTCGCGCACGCCGTACGAGTGCACGAAATAGAACCGCTCGGCCTCGATCCCACGGAACAGCACGGACTCGTCTGGGACCTCGACGGTGTTCCACCCCATGTGGGGTACGACGGGCGCGTGCAGTCGCTCCACGACGCCGGGCCACTCGTCGAGGCCCTCGGTGTCCACCCCGTGCTCGACGCCGTGGGAGAACAGGATCTGCATGCCGACACAGATCCCGAGGACGGGTCGACCGCCGGCCAGCCTGCGGCCGATCACCTCGTGGCCCTTGGCGGCCCGAAGGCCCTCGACGCAGGCCTTGAAGGCGCCGACGCCGGGGACCACCAGGCCCTCGGCGTCCATCGCCGCCGCCCGGTCCGCGGTCAGCTGCACCTCGGCGCCGGCGCGTTCGAGCGCGCGGACGACCGAGCGGGTGTTGCCGGAGCCGTAGTCGAAGACGACGACGGAACTGCTCACAAAGATCCCTTGGTGCTCGGCACGCCCGTCTCGCGCGGGTCGTAGGCGATCGCGTCACGCAGGGCGCGGGCGACGGCCTTGAACTGCGCCTCGACCAGGTGGTGCGGGTCGCGGCTGGAGAGCACCCGGACGTGCAACGCGATCTGGGCGTGGAAGGCGAGGGTCTCGAAGACGTGCCGGGTGAGCGAGCCGATGTAGGAGTCGCCGATCGTGACAAACGCCTGGGCCTCGGGCTCGCCGGTGTGCACGCAGTACGGGCGACCGGACACGTCGACCGCGCACTGCACCAGTGCCTCGTCGAGCGGCACCAGCGAGTCGCCGAACCGGCGGATCCCCTTCTTGTCGCCGAGTGCCTCACGGAGCGCGTCACCGAGCACGATCGCGGTGTCCTCGACCGTGTGGTGGGCGTCGATGTGGGTGTCACCGTCGGTGGAGACGGTCAGGTCGATCAGCGAGTGCCGTGCCAGGGAGGACAGCATGTGGTCGTAGAAGCCGACTCCGGTCGACACCTCCGCGCGGCCGGTGCCGTCGAGGTCGAGCTCGACCAGGACCTTCGACTCCTTGGTCTCCCGCTCGATGCGCGCGCTGCGGCTCACTTCTCCAGCACCTCCAGTAGGGCGGCCTTGAACGCCGCCATCTCCTCCGGGGTCCCCAC
This sequence comes from Nocardioidaceae bacterium, assembly GCA_041606495.1. Taxonomy (GTDB): domain Bacteria; phylum Actinomycetota; class Actinomycetes; order Propionibacteriales; family Nocardioidaceae; genus Nocardioides_C. Next base: position 3,586 of record JBFIWG010000090.1, on the reverse strand, counting down.
GGACACCCGCAACCAGCCGTCCGGGCCGGTCTCCCGGATCAGTACACCGTGATCGAGCAGGCCCTGCCAAACCGCGTGCCGGTCCTCGAAGGTCCCGAACAGGCAGAAGTTCGCGTCGCTGTCCGCCACCTGCAGCCCCTGCTCGCGGAGCCAGGTGACGGTGGCGTCGCGTTCGACACGCAGGTCGTCGACCCGTGCCAGCAGCTCCTTGGCGTGCCGCAGCGCCACGCACGCGACGGCCTGGGTGACCGCGGACAGGTGGTAGGGCAGGCGCACGACCCGGAGCGCGTCGCAGATCTCGGTCGAGGCGGCGAGGTAGCCGAGCCGGGCTCCGGCCAGCGCGAACGCCTTGCTCATCGTCCGCGAGACGATCAGGTTCGGGGTCGTGGGCAGCAGCTCGAGCGCGCTCGGCGTACCTTCGCGGCGGAACTCGCCGTACGCCTCGTCGATGACCACCACACCGGGCGCGGCGGCACAGACTGCCGCGACCGTGTCCAGTGGCAGCGCCGTCCCCGTCGGGTTGTTGGGCGAGGGAAGCAGCACGACGGTGGGCTGGTGCTCCTCGATCACCGACAGGGCATGGTCCACGTCGAGGGAGAAGTCCTTCTCGCGGTGTCCCACCACCCAGCCGGTCATCGCGTCGCGGGCGTACTCCGGATACATGGAGTACGTCGGGGCGAACGAGACCGCCACGCGACCGGGGCCGCCGAACGCCTGCAGGATCTGCAGCATGACCTCGTTCGAGCCGTTTGCCGCCCACACCTGCTCCGGTGTCACGCCGTGCCCGAGGTAGTCTGCGAGGCCGACCCGGAGGTCGGTGAACTCACGGTCGGGATACCGGTTCAGGCCGCCGGTGACGGCAGCGACCGCGGCAGCCACGTCATCGACGATCGCCTGGCTCGGACCGTAGGGGTTCTCGTTGACGTTCAGGGCGACCGGGACGTCGAGCTGGGGTGCGCCGTAGGGCGCGATCCCGCGGAGCTCGTCCCGCAGGGGAAGGGTCACGGCGCTTCCGTCCGACCCTCGAACCGCACGCGGACAGCCGCCCCGTGTCCGGGAAGGTCCTCGGCCTCGGCCAGGTTGACCACGTGGTCCGCCACGTCGCGCAGCGCCTGCTCGGAGTACTCCACGATGTGCAACGCCTTGAGGAACGAGCGGACCGACAGGCCCGAGGAGTGGCAGGCACAACCGGCCGTGGGCAGCACGTGGTTGGAGCCTGCGCAGTAGTCGCCGAGCGAGACGGGAGCGAACGACCCGACGAAGACGGCGCCCGCGTTGCGGACCCGGGCGGCCCACGCGGACGCGTCGACGGTCTGGATCTCCAGGTGCTCGGCGGCGTACCCGTTCACGACCGCCAGCCCCTCTTCGAGGTCGTCCACGAGCACGATGCCCGACTGTCGACCGGACAGCGCGGTGCGTACCCGGTCGACGTGCCTGGTGACCGAGACCTGCTTGTCGAGCTCGGCCTCCACCTCGTCGGCGAGCCGCTCCGAGGGGGTGACCAGCACCGACGCCGCGGACGGGTCGTGCTCGGCCTGGCTGACCAGGTCGGCGGCGACGTTGGCCGGGGAGGCGGAGTCGTCGGCGAGGATCGCGATCTCGGTCGGTCCGGCCTCGGAGTCGATGCCCACGACACCCTTCAGCAGCCGCTTGGCCGAGACGGTGTAGATGTTGCCGGGGCCGGTGACCATGTCGACCGGACGGCACGGACCGGCGCCGTAGGCGAACATCGCGATGGCCTGGGCCCCGCCGACGGCGTACACCTCGTCAATGCCGAGCAGCGCGCACGCCGCCAGGATGGTGGGGTGCGGCAGGCCGCCGTTGTCCGCCTGCGGGGAGGAGGTCAGCGCGATCGATGAGACCCCGGCGACCTGGGCGGGTACGACGTTCATGACGACGCTCGAGACCAGGGGCGCGATGCCGCCGGGCACGTAGAGCCCAACCCGCTCGACCGGGACCATCTTCTGGGTGACCGTGCCGCCGGGCGCGACCTGGGTCACGACGTCGGACTCGAGCTCGGCCTCACAGGTCAGCCGGAGCCGGCGGATCGACTCCTCCAGGCCTGCCCGGACCGCGGGGTCGAGCGCCTCGAGCGCGGCGTTCAGGGCGGAGACGGGTACGGCGATGTCGTCCTGCTCGACGTTGTCGAACTTCTTCGAGAACTCGCGAATCGCCTCCACACCGCGATGGCGGACCGCGTCGCAGATCGGCCGGACAACGTCGACGGCGGCCTCGACGTCGAAGTCGGCGCGCGGTACGGCGGTGCGGTAGTCAGGGGTCGCGTCGGACGCAGAGGTCCCCCTGAGGTCGATACGACGGATCATGGCTCCAGTGTAGATGTGCCGGCCCACGCCCCCGCCCCTCGTGTCAGCGGCCGGAACCGGTGTGTGGGTAGGTTGATCCCGTGACCCAGCTGCTGCCGATGTTCCCGTTGAACACCGTGCTCTTCCCCGGCGTCACCATGCCCCTCCACGTGTTCGAGGACAGGTACCGCGCCCTGGTCCACCACCTGCTCACCATGCCGGACAAGACCGAGCGCGTGTTCGGCATCGTCGCCATCCGGGAGGGCTACGAGGTGGGCTCGCACGGCGCCCAGTCCGTCCACCGGATCGGCTGCCTCGCGCAGATGACCTCGGTCGAGCCCTACCCGGACGGCCGGTTCGACATCGAGATCGTCGGGCGCTCCCGGTTTCGCCTCGATGCCATGGACACGTCGGGCCCCTATCTGGTCGGCACGGTGGAAAGCGCCGAGGAGGCGACGGACGAGGGCCCCTCTGCGGTGGAGCAGGCAGCCCTCACCCTCGAGACGTTCGGGGCGTACCGCGAACAGCTGTCCGACCTCCGTGGCGCCGAGGTGCTCGACGGTGATCTGCCCAGCGACCCGACGTACCTCTCCTACAGCCTGGCGGCCACCTGCCTGTTGACCTTGCGCGAGCGGCAGGCGCTGCTCGAGGCGGACTCCGCCCGGGAACGGCTGATAATGCTGCGGCTGTCGATGCGCGAGGAGATGCGCGCGATGCGTGCGATCCCGTCGCTGCCCGCCACCGAGGTCGCCCGCACGGCCTGGTCCCCCAACTGAGCCGGCGTTCGGACAACGGCGATGGCGAAGAAGGGTGCGGCCGGAGGTACGCCGGCCACCGTGGCGCTGGTCAGGGCCGGCATCCCGTTCGAGGTGCACACCTACGAGCACGACCAGGGAGCCGAGTCGTTCGGCCTCGAGGCAGCTCGGGCGCTCGGTCTGGCGCCGGAACGCGTGTTCAAGACGCTGTTCGTCTCCGTGGACGGATCGCTGGTGGTCGGCATCGTCCCGGTCTCCGGACAGCTGGACCTCAAGGCCGTGGCTGCCGCAGTGGGCGGCAAGAAGGCCGTCATGGCCGACCCGGCTCACGCCGAGCGCGCATCGGGCTACGTCGTGGGCGGGATCTCCCCTGTCGGTCAGAAGCGGAAGCACCCGACGGTGCTCGACGCCTCAGCGCTCGACTTCGACACCGTCTTCGTCTCCGGCGGCAAGCGCGGCATGGACCTGGAGCTGAAGCCCGCGGACCTGGTCCGGGTCACCGACGCCATCACCGCCTCCATCCGCCGC
>JBFIWG010000089.1:0-10943 GCA_041606495.1 Nocardioidaceae bacterium | reverse complement strand
GGCGGCGACCGCCATCAGGGCGCCGGCACGTGGTTGGGCGTGGAAGGTGCTCATGGCCGCCAGTAGACAGGCGAAGAACCGTTCACGTCCACGTGGCTTCAGTGGACATAATGTTCACCGATCCTGAATGATCAATGCTATGGATCCACGCCGTCTGGAGCTTCTCCTCGAGCTGTCCCGCCTCGGGTCGATGCGCGAGGTTGCCGAGACCCTGAACATCACCACGTCGACGGTGTCGCAGCAGATCGCCGCCCTGGCTCGCGAGGTCGGCACCCCACTGCTCGAGCCCGAGGGACGGCGGGTGCGGCTCACGCCCGCGGGGCGCCGCCTGGCCGACCACGCGGTCAACGTGCTCGCTGCGCTGGAGGCCGCGCGGCTCGACCTGGACCCCTCGGCCGAGCCCGCGGGCACGCTACGGATCGCGGCGTTCTCCACTGCCATCCGGCAGAGCCTGCTGCCCGTCGTCGGTGTGCTGGCTGAGCAGCATCCGGACGTGCACCTGCAGATCCACGAGCACGAGCCTGGTGAAGCCCTCGGACGGTTGGCTGCGGACGACGTCGACCTCGCCCTGACCTACGACTACAACCTCGCTCCTGCCTCGTTCGAGCGGAGCCTGGTCACGCAGCCGCTTGGTACGACGGAGTGGAGCCTCGGTGTACCCGCGAACCAGGGGAGAGGAGGGGGGACGGCGCTCGATGTCTTCGCGCGCTTCCGCGACCATGACTGGATCGTCAACTCGCGCAACACCGCCGACGAGGACGTCATCGGCACCGTCGCATCGCTTGCAGGCTTCCAGCCTCGGATCACCCACAGCGCTGACAGCCTCGAGCTGGTCCAGGACATGATCGTCGCCGGTCTCGGCATCAGCCTGCTTCCCTCTCGGCAGCGCACCATCAGGGGCGTCGCGCTGCGGAGGCTTCGCGCCCCGGAGATCACGCTCAGGTCCTACGCCGTGACCCGACGCGGACGATCTGCCTGGCCACCGTTGGCGCTGGTCCTGCGGCTGCTCGAGGATGCCCATGCTCGTTCGTGACCGCGGCTCCGGTCTATACAGCGCCCAATCCGAGTCTGGTGAGTCCGCGAACCATCCGTACGTAGGTCAACACACCACTTCGGAAGGACGCACACCATGCGACGCACGACCGCAGCAGCCGGTACGGCCGGCCTGGTAGCCCTCATGACCGCCCCGATGGCGCCCGCGCTTGCCTCAGGCACGGGTGACGCCACCGTCTCAGTCCTCCACGCCGTACCCGGCCTGACCGTAGACGTCTACGCCAACGGCGAGGAGCTGATCCCCGACTTCGAGCCGGGCACGCTGACCGACCCGCTCAGCCTGCCGGCCGGGACCTATGACCTGCAGGTCTTCGCCGACGGCGACACGCCTGACAGCGCAGATCCCGCCATCGAGGCGAGCGGCGTAGAGGTGCCTGCCGGGGCGAACGCCACGGTCGTGGCCCACCTCCGCGAGAACGGCAACCCGCGCCTGAGCGTCTTCGTGAACGACACCTCGGCAACCGCTGCCGGTGAAGCCCGACTGACCGTGCGCCACACCGCCGCGGCACCGGCCGTCGACGTGCGCGCTGACGGTGACGTGCTCTTCAGCGACCTCACCAACCCGAACGAGGCCTCCGGCGATGTTCCTGCCGGCACGTACTCCGCCGACGTGGTGCTCGCGGGAACCGACGATGTCGCGCTCGGTCCGGCCGACCTCGACCTGGCCGAGGGTACGAACACCATCGTCTACGCCTGGGGTAGCGCCGAGGACGGCAACCTCGACCTCGCCGTCCAGACCATCAGCGGCCTGCACTCCGCCCCATCGGGTGTCCCCGGCGGCGAGGCGGGTCTGGCTCCCGAGTCCAACGGCATCCCCGCGTGGGCGCTCGGGCTGGGTCTGACCTCTGCGCTGGCACTGGCTGTCGCAGGACGCCAGCTGGTTCCGTCTCGCAATCGTAAGTGACCCTCTCGCACCAGGAGACACGGCATGAGGACGACGAGCAAAGCAGCGCTCGTGGTTGCCGTCGTGGCAATCGCCGGTCTCGTCGTCAGCCTGTCCGCGGCCTGGTCCTCGCTCGGCCACGAACCGTCGGTTCGTGAGGCCGGGCGAGGGGCGCACCCGGCCTTCATCGCAGGTGCCCAGCCCTCGCCCCCGGCGGTCGTGCCTCAGGCGCAGCCGCCGTCCCGGTCTCGCACCACCGACGTCGTGCCCCGGACCAGCGCATCGCTTGCCGAAACCACAGCCGGGCGAAGCGTCCGGCGGCCGGTCCGGCTGACCGTGGGTTCGATCGACGTGAACGTGCGCGTGCGCCCGGTCGGTGTCGCGGGGGACGGGCAGATGCAGCTGCCCAGGGACCCCGCGGTCCTCGGTTGGTACAAGTACGGCTCGTCGCTCCACGAGTCCTCGAGCGGCTCTGCGGTTCTGGCCGGTCATCTGGACTCCCACCGGTTCGGGCTCGGCCCGCTGGTCCGCCTCCGAGAGATGCGTGTCAACGACACCGTCCGAGTCACCCTGTCCGACGGGTCGCGTACGACGTACCGAGTCGTGCGTATCACGCGGTTCGACCGTCAGGGCCTGCCCGAGGAGATCTTCTCCCGTAACGGTCCGCAGCGGCTGAGACTCATCACGTGCGGCGGGGAGTACAACGCCGACGCCGGCGGCTATCAGAAGAACCTGGTCATCACCGCCGTACCCGTCTGAGCCGGCTGGGTCGACCGCCTGTTGACTCTGGCTTGCGCTTCTGTGGGTACGGCGTCTCCTGGCGCGCCAGCATCTCCACGAACTCTCCGATCTTCCGGGTCCGCGTCTCGGCGCGCTTGACCGAGTTGAGCCGGGAGATGAGAGCGAAGCGGTTGTTCGAGGTGAGCACGTCGAACATGGCCTGGGCCTTCGGGTCGGCTGCGATGGCCTGGGCGAGGTCGGTCGGCACCGTCGCGGTCGCCGGTCCGTCGTACGCCCGGTCCCACCGCCCGTCCGCCCGCGCGGCCTCGACCGCGGCGCGGCCCGCCTCGTGCATCCTGTGCTCGCGCTCGAGGCGGGCGACGTGCTGGACGTTGCGAGCTGACCAAGGGCTTCTTGGAGTGCGGGGCGTCATGCGCACGAGATAGCTGTCGGCGTCGCGCTTCCCGGCCTGGCCGTCGATCCAGCCGAAGCAGAGCGCCTCGTCGACCGCCTCCGCGTAGGTCAGCGCGGTGACGGTCCCGCCCTGCTTGTGCAGAACCAGACGCACGCCGCGTGACTTGTCGTGGTGCTCGTCGAGCCAGGCGCGCCAGGCCTGCGCATCCGGGAGGAGCAGCTCGGGTAGCTGAGTCGCCATGGGCGGATGCTACTGGCGGTCGCGGCCTGCTCCCTCGCGGCTCTGACGCACCAGGAACACGGCCAGCACGACTCCGGCGACTACGAACCCACCGATGAGGGCGAGGACGACGAGGAGCTCGATGATTCCGATGGACATGTGGCCCGCCCTCCAGTTGCGATCCTGAATTCTAGGGCGCGAGAACCGGCCGGCGACATGGCCTGAACGGGTGACCGGTCAGGCGGAACGACGCTCGGCGAGGACGAGAGCCATGTCGTCCTTGACCTGGTGCCCGGCGTACTCGATCAGCCGCTGCGTCAGCCGATCCAGCGCCTCGTCCAGGCTGCCGTGGCCCAGAGCCGCTGCGTGCTCGGCGAGGGGGAAGAACACACCGCGGTGGTCGCGGGTCTCGATGAGGCCGTCGGTGTAGATGAGCAGCCGGGCGCCAGAGGGTAGCTGTGTCGTCGTGGGCAGCGGTGTGGGTCTGAGACCGAGCGGTGGGACCGGTTCCCCTGTCTGCACCAGCTCCGCGGTGCCAGTGCCGTTGACCAGCAGGGGTGGATGGTGGCCGCAGTTGACCAAGGTCACGGTGTGGTCGTCGTGGAACTCCGCGAGCAGGGCGGTGACGAAATCCTCCTCGCCGGCCACGGCGGTCACGACCCCGTCGAGGTCTGTGGCGATGTCGGTGAGCGACGGCTGGATGAAGGCCGCGCGGCGAAAAGCTCCCAGCACAGTCGCGGCCAGCTGAACCGCCTCCAACCCCTTCCCGCGCACGTCGCCGACGATGACGCGGACACCGTACGGGGTGGCGGCCACCTCGTAGAGATCGCCGCCGATCAGAGCCTCACGGGTGGCGGAGACGTATCGCGCCGCGAAGCCGACCAGACCCACCGAGCTCGGCATGGAGCGCAGGACCGCCCGCTGTGCGGTCTCGGCGATCACCGTCATCTCCCGCAGGCCCTGCTCGCGCTCGATCCGCATGCTCGCCGACAGCACTGCGATCGCACTCAGGATCACAGTCAGCACCAGGCGGACCGTCCAGGACTGCGTGGCGAAGTCGGCGTTCCAGACGCCAGACCACAGGGCCAGCGCCACGGCCAGCAGCCCGACCAGGGCGGTACGCCGCACGCTGATGATCGTTGCGGCAAGAACAGCCGGGATGGCGTAGGTCCCGCTGATCGCGACATCGGCTCCGAGAACCACGTCGACGAGGACGATCACGGCCTGGAGGGCGAGCGACATGGACAGGCCATGACGCACCAACCACTGGCCCTCCGTCATCGCTGGTCTCCTCCGCCTTCAACCTCGGGTGCCGGCGCCGGTCGCCCACTACCTCGTCGGCCGGTCCGGGACTGCTCCGTGGCCGCTCTGCTGTTGTCGCGCTCAGGATGGCAGCGTACGCCGTGGCCGCCGCCGTCATTCAGGATGGTCGCCTCAGCGGCGGGGCACCGGCGGTCAGGAGAGCGGCGCGGCCCCGAACGTGACCCCGAAGCGCACGCACCAGATGAACACCGTCTGGTAGCGGTCGAGGTCGATGTCGTCGGTCAGCTCGTAGTTCTGGTCGCCGATGTTGCCCTTCAGGTCGCCGAGGTCGATGAAGTCGTCCGGCGTACCCTCCGGGCCGGCGGTGGAGAGGTAGACGTTCAGGTCGGGTCCGTTGTCGGTCTCGAAGTCCTCGAGCCGCAGGAAGGTGCGGTCGCCGTCGGTGATCACCTTGGCGGTGCCGGACGTCGCGTGTGCGCGGTCGATGAAGGTGCCTTCGCCCAGCGTGGTCACATCCGCCGTCATCGGCTCGTCTACCACCGCATCACCCGACATGCCCTGCTCCTGCATGGCGTCGTTCATCTCGCGGGCCAGGTCCTCGCTCGTCTCGTCCGCGGCGAGGCCTGACGGACCGGGTCCGGCCGAGAAGGGGTTCGCCTCGGACACCTGCTCGTCGATGAAGAGGCCCTGGACGCCGAAGAAGCCGAACGCCAGCCACGCGCCGAGCGCGACCGCCACCAGGCCGCTGGCTCCGGAGGCCAAGGGGTGGCGTTTGATGAAGTCGATCAGTGTGCTCACGGTGAGCCCCCTCTGCCGCTACGTCGACTGGGACGCTGAATCGCCTGTGTTCTCAATCTAGGTCGGGGTAGTGGCCGAGTCGGACGCATTTCCTCACGGATCCCTAACGGCGCTCCACCGCCCCGGGGCCCTTCAGAGTCGTTTCTCGCCGGGACTTCGTCGCCACGGCTAGCGTCGATTCATGGCGGAGTCAGCGGTTCCTGCTGGAAGAGCCGGGTGGGTCAAGAAGCCTGACGCTCGAAGAGACAAAGCGTGGCCAATGAAAAAGGCCAGACGCCGTGAGGGCGTCTGACCGGGGGTTTGTGCGCCATCAGGGACTCGAACCCCGAACCCGCTGATTAAGAGTCAGCTGCTCTGCCAATTGAGCTAATGGCGCGTGAAGCGAGTGGAACTCTAGCAGCGGCTCCGGCATAGGATGAAATCGAGCCGTGGGGACGTAGGTCACATGGTTCGTCCAGAACGTCCGCAGGTCGACCCATCCGACTCGCTCGCCGGGGCGAACCACAGTCAGATCCGTCAGCCAAGCCCAGGAGGCGCCGATGTCACCCGAGCCAGAGCTGAGGTTGGTCACCTCACCCGCAGGCGCCAACATCGATGCTCTTCTGCGTCAAGTGTCTCGAGGTGATGCGACCGCGTTCGACCAGCTGTACGACGCTGTCTCAGCAGCCGTCTACGGCCTGGCGAGACGAGTCGTTCGAGATCCAACCAGGGCTGAGGACGTCACCCAGGAGGTGTTCCTCGAGGTCTGGCGCAAGGCGGCCCGGTTCGACGCGGACAAGGGCAAGGCCAAGACGTGGATCATGACGATCGCGCACCGACGGGCGGTCGACGCCGTACGACGCAGTGAATCGAACAAACGCAACGACCACCAGGCCGCACCGGACGAGGTCTCGCACGACGAGCCGGCCGACGCGGTCATCGCGGCGGAGGAGCACAGCGCGGTCCGGGACTGCCTGGAGACACTCACCGACCTGCAGCTGGAGTCCGTTCGCCTTGCGTACTTCAACGGCTACACCTACGGCGAAGTGGCCGCCTTGCTGGAGAAGCCACTACCCACGATCAAAACGAGAATGCGAGACGGCCTGATCCGTCTCCGAGACTGTCTGGAGGGAGCGCGATGAGCACCGATCTTCACACGCTGTCCGGCGCCTTCGCGCTACACGCGCTGAGTCCAGAGGAAGCCGAGGAGTTCCAGAAACACCTCGATGCCTGCGCGGCGTGCCGGGTCGAGGTCTACGAGCTTCGTGAGGCCGCCGGCCAGATGGGCGCCAGTGAGGCGATGGCGCCACCTGCGCACCTGAAGTCGCGGGTCATGGCTGCCGCGGACAAGACGCCGCAGCTGCCGCCTCGGGTGTCAGACATCAACCAGCTTCGTCGCCGCCGGTGGGGAGCCCGATTTCTGGCCGCGGCGGCCGCCGTCGCGGTGATCACCGCAGGTGCGATCGGTATCAACCAGGCCCAGCAGGACGAGCAGAGCCAGCTGGCCACCGGAGTGATCCAGGTGTTCTCGGCCGAGGACGTGAAGACCAAGACCGTAGAGACCACCAACGGCGGCGAGCTTGCCGTGGCGACCTCCCCAGGCCTGAACAAGATGGCGGTCGACACCGACAAGCTGCCCCCGCTGGACGCGGATCACGTCTACCAGCTCTGGGCGATCCAGGACGATGTGATCTCGCCCGTTCTGGTGCTCGAGCCGGAGAAGGGTGCCTCGATGGAGATGCCCGGACCAGACACGCAGGTGGCGATCACCATCGAGCCTGCGGGCGGGTCGCAGCAGCCAACCACCGAGCCGATCATCCAGGTGACCCCGGCGGAGGTGTAGGACTCGGCTCGGTACCGGGGGGACCGGACCGGGCCTTGCAGGACCGGAGCGGTCAGCCGGCGCTGCGTGACTCCAGCACTGCCTGTGCAGCGTTGTGGCCACCGATGCCGCTGACCGCTCCGCCACGCCTGGCCCCGGAGCCACAGAGCAGCACGTTGGGCAGGTCCGTCGAGACACCCCAGCGCTGCGCGGGCGTCTCCATGCGGGCCCGGTTCGGTGCCCATGGCCACGAGAGATCGCCATGGAAGATGTGCCCACCGGGCATGGCCAGGGCGGTGTCGATGTCCTGCGGCGCCTTGGCCTCGAGGCACGGCACTCCGTTCCCGTCGAGGGTCAGGCAGCTCTCGATGGGCTCCTCGAGGTGCTCGTTGATCGCGTCCAGGACTTTCTCAACCGCCTTGTCCCGCAGCCCCTCGACATTGCCCTCGAACAGGGCAGGCGGCATGTGCACGCCGAAGTAGGTGAGGGTGTGCTTGCCGCTGCCGGCCAGGTCGCCGAGGATCGACGGGTCGGTCAGCGAGTGGCAATACAGCTCGCCGGGGGGAGTGGTCGGGATCTGCCCGCTCGCGGCCTCGGCGTACGCCGACTGCAGCTGGCTGTAGTCCTCGGCGACGTGGAACGTGCCCGCGAAGGCGACCTCGGGGTCCACGCCCGACTTGAGGCGGGGGAGGTGGTCGAGCAGGAAGTTGATCTTCAGCTGGGCGCCGGCCGGTGGCTCGCCCGGGTCCTCGCCGAGCAGGACCTGGAGCACCCAGGGCGCGACGTTGGAGAGCACGTAGTCGGCCTCGACGGTGTGCATCATGCGTCCGTCGTGCCAGATGATCTCGGCGACGGTGCCGTCGGTCTCGATCCGGCTCACGCCGGCGCCGGTGATGATCTCCGCACCCGCGCGGCGAGCGGCGTCCGCGAGCGCGTCGGTGACGGCACCCATGCCACCCACGGGCACCCGCCACTCGCCCGTGCCGTTCCCGATCAGGTGGTAGAGGAAGCAGCGGTTCTGGATGAGCGAGGGGTCATTCATGTCGGCGAAGGTGCCGATGAGCGCGTCGGTCGCCACCACCCCACGCACGGTGTCGTCCGCGAAGCGCTCCTCGATCACCCGACCCAGCGGCTGAGCGACCAGAGCCTCCCAGGTCTCGGCATCGACCTGCTCGCGGATCTCCCGCTCGGTGAGCAGGGGAGAGAGCAAGGTCGGCGCCACGACCTGCGCGAAGTCGGACACCTCGCCGTAGAACGAGCGCCAGGCGTCGTACTCCGCGTCGGAGCCGGTGAGCGCGCGGAAAGACTCCTTGGTCATGTCGCCCTCGGGGCGCTCGACCAGCAGACCGGTCGGCTTGCCGTCGCGGACGACCGGGGTGTACGACGCGGTGATCCGCGACTTGAGCTCGAGGTCCAGGTCGAGGTCGGAGATGATCTGCTCCGGCAACAGGCTGACGAGGTAGGAGTAGCGCGACAGCCGCGCCTCGAGCCCCTCGAACGCCTGGGCGCTGATCGCCGCGCCGCCGGTGTGGTTGAGCCGTTCGAGCACCAAGGTCGAGACCCCGGCCCTGGCGAGGTAGGCCGCCGCGACGAGGCCGTTGTGGCCCCCGCCGACGATCACGACGTCGTACTTGCGTTGTTTGCTCCCTGAAGTCACGGGAGCACGCTACCCGTCGGCACCGCTCGTAAAAGCAGTAGCGGGAATATTGAATCTTAAATTATAGTTGTGACGAGCGATCCCCGGCTACAGAAAGGTGGACGCCATGCCAGCCGTCACCGTTGACGACCTGACCGCGCTCCCGCGTCTCAGGCACCCCGACACGACCGCCGTTCCGCGGCAGGTACTCCAGATCACCGACGCGCCGCGCGGCTTCGAGGGTGAGGGCTTCCCGGTACGACGGGCGTTCGCCGGGGTCGATCTCTCGCTGCTCGACCCGTTCATCATGATGGACCAGATGGGCGAGGTGGAGTACGCCCCGGGCGAGCCGAAGGGAACCCCGTGGCACCCGCACCGCGGCTTCGAGACCGTGACCTACATGATCGACGGCTACTTCGACCACCAGGACTCCCACGGCGGTGGCGGCAGCATCACCAACGGCGACACCCAGTGGATGACCGCCGGCTCGGGACTGCTGCACATCGAGGCGCCGCCGGAGTGGCTGGTGCAGAAGGGCGGGCTCTTCCACGGCATCCAGCTCTGGGTCAACCTGCCCCGGTCGCAGAAGATGGCCACCCCGCGCTACCAGGACCTGCGGGCCGGCGAGGTCGGTCTCGCGTCCACCCGTGATGCCGGCGCCCTGGTGCGGATCATCGCCGGCGACGTAGCCGGTCAGACCGGACCCGGCTCAACCCACACCCCGATGGCGATGGTGCACGCCAGCCTCGCGCCCACCTCGCAGCTCGAGCTGCCTTGGGATCCCGGCTTCAACGCGCTGGTCTACGTGCTCTCCGGTGAGGGCACCGTCGGCCTGGAGAAGCGGCCCATCCGCACCGGTAACACCGCGGTGCTCGGTGCGGGCGACTTCATCCGCGTCGACGCCAACCGGAACCAGCAGAGCCGGCACCCGGACCTCGAGGTGATGATCATCGGCGGGCAGCCGATCCGTGAACCCCTGGCCTGGGCCGGACCGTTCGTGATGAACACCAAGGCCGAGGTGATCCAGGCGTTCGAGGACTTCCAGAAGGGCCGGATGGGACAGATCCCGGCGGTGCACGGTGCGCCGACCGAGGTCGTCTCGAACGACTGACGCAGGAGAACGCAGCAGGGCCCCCGTCATCGACGGGGGCCCTGTGCTGTCTGGGGTGAACGACGGGACTCGAACCCGCGACATCCTGGACCACAACCAGGTGCTCTACCAACTGAGCTACGCCCACCATGCGTGTGACTGCCGAACAGTCACGTCGGCCCCTGCGGCGCATGCCGGAGAAGCCGAAGCAGAGAAGAGTGTACCTGTTCCTACGGCGTGCTCTGACCAGGGTCGTTGCCGGGGGAGGCCCCGCTGTCCGGCTCCTCGACTGCTCCAGAACCTGTCAGCGAGCCACCGTGCTCGGCTGCCAACGCCTTGGCCGCGTCCGACGCCGGCCCCGGCGACGGCACGAACACCGCGGCCCGGTAGTAGCGAAGCTCCTCGATGCTCTCCTGGATGTCGGCAAGCGCCCGGTGGTTGCCGGTCTTCGGCGGGGAGGCGAAGTAAGCCCGCGGGTACCACCGCCGCGCGAGCTCCTTGATGGAGGAGACGTCGACGATCCGGTAGTGCAGGAAGCTCTCGAGCTTCGGCATGTCCCGGGCCAGGAACGACCGGTCGGTGGCCACGGTGTTGCCGGCCAGCGGCGGTCGGCTCCCGTCGGGGCAGTGCCGGCGGATGTACTCCAGCACCTGGTCCTCGGCCTCTTGCATGGTCACACCGTTGTCGAGCTCCTCGAGAAGCCCGGAGACCGTGTGCATGTTGCGGACGAAGTCGTCCATCTGCTCGAGCGCCTCTTGAGGCGGCTTGATGACCACGTCGACGCCCTCGCCGATCACGTTCAGCTCGAAGTCGGTCACAAGAGCGGCCACCTCGATCAGCGCATCCGCACCGAGGTCGAGGCCGGTCATCTCACAGTCGATCCACACAAGACGGTCGTTCACGCTTACGTACCCTACCCACCTGCCCCAGGTCACACGATTACAGTGGCCGTGACCCGGCACTCCACCGACCGAGGACGCACCCCGATGGTCATCACCGAAGCCACCCGGCGCACCGGCCGCCCTCTTCTGACGTGGTTGGGCGTCCTGGCGCGGCTCGGCCTCG
>JBFIWG010000088.1:0-11312 GCA_041606495.1 Nocardioidaceae bacterium | reverse complement strand
CCGCAGTCCCCTCTCGGCTCCGCCATCATCGGCTTCAAGAAGGGTGACACCGTCACCTACGAGGCGCCCAACGGCAAGGAGCTCAAGGTCGAGATCGTCGACGCGGTGCCCTACACCGGCTGACCCAGCCACACAGACGAAAGCCGCCCGCGCCAGCATCACGCTGACGCGGGCGGTTCCTTTGTGCCCCCGCGGGACGTTCGACCCGGTCCACTGGGCGCTACGCCCCTGCCCCTGTGACCCGGCGCCCGCGAGCCTGAGCAGTGACGACACCGACCTCTGCGCAGGGAGCTGGACACGATGAGACGACTCGAGGGGCGCGTAGCCCTGGTCACAGGCGGGGCGAGCGGCATCGGGAAGGCGACGTCGTACCGGCTGGCCGAGGAAGGCGCGAAGGTGGTGCTCACCGACGTCCAGGACGAGGCCGGCGAGCTGGTCGCCAAGCACATCCGCGAGCTCGGTGGCGACGCGACGTACGTCCACCACGACGTCAGCTCGGAGCGCGAGTGGGAGAACGTGGTCGAGCAGACCCTGGCTGAGTACGCCGGACTCGACATCGTCTTCAACAACGCCGGGATCGGCGACCTCGGCACGATCGAGGACACCACGCGCGAGGACTACGAGAAGACCATCGCGGTCGACCAGATCGGGGTGTACCTCGGGATGAAGGTCCCGGCACCCGCCTTGAAGGAGTCGCCGCACGCCTCGATCATCAACAACAGCTCTATCTTCGGCGCCAGCGGTGGCTTCGGGACATCACCGGCTTACCACGCCGCCAAGGGCGCGGTCCGGTTGATGACCAAGAACGCGGCGCTGCACTGGGCCACCGAGGGGATCCGGGTGAACTCGGTCCACCCGGGCTTCATCGACACCCCGATCCTCGAGCAGGCCAAGGGCACCGACTTCGAGAAGGCCATGCTCGACGTCACGCCGATGAGCAGGTTGGGCCGCCCCGAGGAGGTCGCCGCGCTGGTCGCGTTCCTGGCCGGCGACGACGCCTCGTTCATCACCGGCGCCGAGATCTATGTCGACGGCGGGTACATGGCCCGCTGAGCCTTACTCGGAGACGTGGTATCCGCACTCGCGCAGTCGGGCAAGGACCCGCTCCGCGTGCGGCGTGCCCCTGGTCTCGACCTGCATCGCCACCTCGACCTCGTCCAGATGGAGCTGCGCCGAGGTCCGCTCGTGCACCACGTCGAGGACGTTCGCCTCGACGCCGGCGAGCTCGGACAGCAACCGGGCCAGGCCACCGGGTACGTCGGGGATTCGCACCCGGAAGAAGAGGTAGCGCCCGGCCGCCGCCATGCCGTGGCGCAGGACCCGCATCAGCAGCAGCGGGTCGACATTGCCGCCGGAGAGCACGGCAACTGCGGGCGTCTGGTACCTGGTCGAGTCGTCCAGCAGGGCCGCGACCGCAGCGGCTCCGGCCGGCTCCACGACCAGCTTGGCGCGCTCGATCAGCATCAGCAGCGCACGGGAGAGCGACTCCTCGCTGACGGTGACGATCTCGTCGACGTACTCCTGGACCGCCTTGAAGGGGACCTGGCCCGGGCAGCCGACCGCGATGCCGTCCGCCATGGTCGTCATCGCCCCGACGGGGACGGGGTGCCCTTCGGCCAGCGACTGCAAGTACGCCGCGGCGCCCTCGGCCTGCACTCCAACCACGCGTACGTCGGGCCGCAGCTTCTTGATCGCCGTCGCGATACCCGCGATCAACCCGCCGCCGCCGGTGGAGACGAGGACGGTCTTCACCTCGGGGCACTGCTCGAGGATCTCGAGGCCGCAGGTGCCCTGCCCGGTCACGATGTCGAAGTGGTCGAACGGGTGGATCAGCACCGCGCCCGTCTCGTCCTGGAACTTCTTGGCTTCGACAAGGGCCTCGTCGACGGTC
Source organism: Nocardioidaceae bacterium (assembly GCA_041606495.1). GTDB lineage: Bacteria > Actinomycetota > Actinomycetes > Propionibacteriales > Nocardioidaceae > Nocardioides_C. Next base: position 9,421 of record JBFIWG010000088.1, on the reverse strand, counting down.
GTGCCGTGGAACCGGACGTCCGCGCCGTACCCGCGGGTGGCCTTCTCCTTGGGGATCGGCGCGCCCTCGGGCATGAACACCGTCGCCTTGATGCCGAGCAGCTGCGCAGCGAGGGCCACGCCCTGGGCATGGTTGCCGGCGCTCGCCGCGACGACCCCGGCCGCTCGCTCCTCCTCCGAGAGCCGTGACATGCGCAGGTAGGCACCGCGGATCTTGAACGAACCGGTGCGCTGCAGGTTCTCGCACTTGAGGTAGACGGGACCGCCGGCGACCTGTGACAGCCAGCGGGACTCCTCCATCGGTGTCTCGATCGCGACCCCACGGAGGTCTTCGCGAGCCTGCTGAATGTCATCGAGGGTCGGGATCACGACAGCGTCGTCGATGTCCGAGTTGGAGGCCATGGCGTCACCCTAGTGCGGCCCGATCGGCGCCCGTACGGAGGGCGTGCGGTCCCCGTAGGCGCTGATCGGCTAGTCGGGAGTAGCGGGAGGGGGTGGGGTAGGTTCCGGCTCCTCCCCGACCTCGGTGTAGTTCGCCAGGTACTGCCCGACCGCGTTGAGGGCGGCGACGAGAGGTACGGCGATGAGCGCGCCGGCCACACCGGCCACGAGCACGCCCATACCGATCGCGAGGATCACGCCGAGCGGGTGCAGCGACACGAACCGGCCGAGCAGGAACGGCTGAAGCACGTGCGCCTCGACCTGTTGCACGAGGATCACGCCGGCGAGCATCAGCAACGCGGTCAGCGGTCCCTGCGCAACCAGTGCGACCAGCACGGCCACCGAGCCCGAGATCGTCGCGCCAATCAGTGGAATGAAGGCACCGAGGAAGACCAGCACGCCGATCGCGAAGGCGAACGGCACTTTGAGCACGAGCGCCACGATCATGATGCCGGCCGCGTCGACGAAGGCGACCAGGACCGTCGCCCGCACGAACTGGGTCACCGACTTCCAGGCCACCCGGCCCGACTCGTCGGTGCGCACGCGGGCCGCGCGCGGGAACAGCCGGACGACCCACGCCCAGATCCGGGCTCCGTCGGCGAGGAAGAAGTAGGACGCGAACAGCACGATGAAGAAGCCGGCCACGATGTGGCCGATTGCCGTGCCGACCTCGGTGATCCGGGAGACGATCTCCTCGTTCGAGGTCGTGATCGCCTTCTGCACCGCGGCGATGTAGTCGTTGATCTGGGAGTCGCTGGCCTGCAGCGGCCCGTCGCGGAGCCAGACCCGGATCTGGTCGAGGCCGGTGACGACCTGCTTGGCCAGGTCGTTGGCGCCCTGGGCGATCTGGGTGCCCACGAAGGTGAGCAGCAGGCCGACGACCCCCAGTCCGCCGAGCACCACGATCGCCGAGCTGACCTTGCGGTTCAGCCCGATCCGGCCGAACAGGTCCACCAGCGGCACCGCCAGCGCCGCGATCAGCAGGGCGATCACCACCGGCAGGAAGATCACCGAGAACCGCGCGATCACCCAGGTGATGACGTAGCCGGCAGCGACGATTACCAGGAAGCGCCAGGACCACGCTGCGGCCAGGTCGACCGCCCACGGAACCTGCGCGCGACTGAAGTTGCTGGGGCCGGCGTGGATGGTCGGCTCCGGCTCCTGCCGACGCTCGGCGCGCACCGTCGCCCACTGGTGGGCGAACTGCGTGGCGAAGCGCTCGGCGAAACGGTCCTCGGACCGTCGGCGCTGCCGGTCGCGAAGCTTCCCCATGCTCCCGGAGACGCGTTTCCCAACACCCATGCGCAAAGGCTAAGCCGGATTCCCAAGGCCGGAGCCTCCGACCCGCTCAGCGCAGGCGGTGCAGTAGTCCGTAGGCGGCCTCGGGGTACCTCTCGGCGAGAAGCCCTGCCGGTGCAAGCACGTAGTCGCGGTCGACCACGACCCGAGGGTCCCGCGGCAGCTGCCAACCGCCGCTGACCTCGCCGACGACGCCGCCGAGCACCCGGTCGGTCACCTCGTCGGGGTTGTTGCGCAGCACCCCACCAGAGCCGACGAGTACGTCGATCTCCCGCAGGTCCTTGCCGGTGCGCTCGACCACCCGGCCGTCGGGTCCGAACGTCACCTGCTGCCGACCGGCGTGACGTCGTAGCGCCACCGCTACCGCTGCTGCGGCGATCTGCTGGTCGCGCCTGGCCTCGGTCGCGCCCTCGGGCAGGTACGACGGGTCGGCCCGTCGTACCGCCGCGGAGTGGCGAAGCGCCTCGGCCTCCGCGCCGGGCAGCACGTCAGCGCCCAGGCCCTCCTCCACGGCGGAGATCGCGCTCCACCGCATGCCGAGGTCGCCCTCGACGGTGCGGGTGACCGGGACAGTGGCGACCACCTGACGCGCCAGACCGGCGTCCTCGGGGTCGATCTCGACCACCGAGTGCACGTCGGTGGTGGCGCCGCCGACGTCGACGACGACCACGTCCCCGGCACCGGGCCGCTCCTCGTCGAGGCCCTTGGCGAGCAGCTCGACCGCGGTCAGCACCACGTCGGGCGTGGCTCCCCTGACCATGGCGGTGAAGTCCGCACGCTCCGACAGGTGCTTGCCGCCGATCACGTGACGCAAGAACATCTCCCGGATCGCGGCGCGCGCCGAGTCCGGGGCGAGCACTCCGATCTGGGGCACGACGTTGTCGGCGAGGACGAACGGCGTCCCCGACGCCTCGAACATGGCGGCGACCTCGCCCTTGACGTCGACGTTCCCGGCGACCACGACCGGCCCCGGCCAGGCCGCGCCGGCCAACGTGGTGGCGCACTGGAGCAGCACCTCGGCATTGCCGCCATCGGTGCCGCCGACGAGCAGGACGACGTCCGGGGCGCTGTCCCGCAGCGCTGCCAGCGAGCTCGTGGTCAGACCGCCACTGGCGACGTGCACCACGCGGCCGCCGCTGGACAGCGCCACCCTGCGACCGGCCTCGGCGGTGACCAGCTCCTCGTTGCCGACCACACCGATCCGGAGTCCACCGCCCGCCGACGAGCAGGCAAGCACCTTGGCCGTTGCGGCCTTCGGCTCGGTCCCGGTCAGCTCGGCGAGGCAGGCATCCCAGCCGTCGAGCACGTCGGTGTCGATGGTGGTGCGGTGGGCTGCGGTCGCGACCAGCTCACCGGAGCTGACGTCGACCAGCGCTGCTTTGGTGAACGTGGACCCGAAGTCCACGCACGCCACGAGACGTCGGGCCATGGCTCAGTCGGCCAGGGCCTGGTCCAGATCCGCGAGCAGGTCCTCGACGGTCTCGATGCCCACGCTGAGGCGGATCAGGTCCGAGGGGACCTCGAGCGCGGTGCCGGCGACCGAGGCGTGCGTCATCCGGCCGGGGTGCTCGATCAGGGACTCGATGCCGCCGAGCGACTCCGCCAGGGTGAACACCTTCGCCCGGGCGCAGGTGTCGAGCGCCTTCTGCTCACCGGCGTTGACCCGGAACGAGACGATGCCGCCGTACCTCTTCATCTGCTTGCCGGCGATCGCGTGGCCGGGGTGCTCGGGCAGACCCGGGTAGATGACCTGCGAGACCGCGGGGTGCGAGCTCAGGAACTCCACGACCCGCTCGGCGTTGTCGCAGTGCCGGTCCATGCGGACGCCGAGAGTCTTCAGCCCACGCAGGGTGAGCCACGCGTCGAACGGTCCCGCGACGGCGCCGATGGAGTTCTGATGGAAGGCGACCTTCTCGGCCAGCTCCAGATCCTTGACGACGAGGGCGCCACCGACGACGTCGGAGTGTCCGCCGGCGTACTTCGTGGTGGAGTGCACGACCACGTCGGCGCCGAGGGTGAGCGGCTGCTGGAGGTACGGCGAGGCGAACGTGTTGTCCACGACGAGCAGCGCACCCGCCTCGTGCGCGACGGCGGCCACCGCCTCGATGTCGCCGATGTTGAGCAGCGGGTTGGTGGGCGTCTCCATCCACACCACCCTCGTCTCGCCCGGCCGGATCGCGGCGCGGATCGCGTCGACGTCGGAGACGGGAGCGGCGGTGTGGTTCAGGCCCCAGGGCTCCTCGACCTTGGCGAAGAGTCGGTAGGTGCCGCCGTACGCATCATCGGGGACCACCACGTGGTCGCCCGGGCGGCAGACGGACTTGAGCAGGGTGTGCTCGGCCGCGAGGCCGCTGGCGAACGCGAAGCCGCGCTCGCCCTCCTCGAGAGCCGCGATGTTGCCTTCGAGCGCGGTCCGGGTCGGGTTAGCGGAGCGGGAGTACTCATACCCGCCGCGCATGCCGCCGACGCCGTCCTGCTTGTAGGTGCTGGTGGCGTAGATCGGCGGGATCACCGCCCCGGTCATCGGGTCCGGCTCGTAGCCGGCGTGGATGGCGCGGGTCTCGAAACCTGACTTCTGGCTCTGTTCACTCACGCGCCCGACTCTAGACCCGGGGTAGTTCGTGAGGAGATGCAGGTTCTCAGGCAATCCTGGGTGCCGTCTGGTCACGAACTACCCGTGACCGATGGATGATTCCAGCGGCACCCTGTGTTGTAGGCAGGTGACACGTCGGACGAAGGAGTAACCGTGCTGTTCAACCGTCACAAGCTCGAGATCCCCACCGAGGACAAGGCCCTGCCCGGTCGCGCCGAGCAGCCCTTCGCCCTGTCCGAGCGGCACCGCGTCCTCGACGCCCCGCTGGTCACCGACGCGTCCAACATCCCCGACGGCTACGAGGTCGCAGTCTTCGGCCTGGGCTGCTTCTGGGGTGCGGAGGAGATCTACTGGCGGATGCCTGGCGTGTGGTCGACCTCCGTCGGGTACGCCGGCGGGACGACCCCGCACCCGTCGTACGAAGAGGTCTGCAGCGGCCAGACCGGTCACACCGAGGCCGTGCGCGTGGTGTTCGACCCGAGCCGGGTGTCGTACGCCGACCTGGTGAAGGCGTTCTTCGAGGTGCACGACCCGACGCAGGGCATGCGCCAGGGCAACGACGTCGGCACGCAGTACCGCTCGGCGATCTACACCCTCTCCCCGGAGCAGGAGGAGACCGCCCGCAGGCTGCGTGCGGCCTACGAGCCGGAGCTGACGAAGCGTGGGTACGGCGCGATCACCACCGAGATCAAGCCGGCGCCGACCTACTACTACGCCGAGGACTACCACCAGCAGTACCTCGCGAAGGTGCCGAACGGCTACCGCTGCCACTCGGCGACCGGCGTCCCCTTCCCCGCCGACGCCTGAGTCGACACCTGGCCGCCGTAACGGGTCACCTTGACCCGTTACGGTCGTCCGCCGCGCGAACCGGCGACCGCGAGCGCGCACAGTGACCCGTTACGGTCGTCCGCGTTCGCCAGCCGGTTTGAGCGTCGGCGCAGCAGCCGCGAGAGTGTACGGGTGCTGACGCCCTGGGGAGAGAGCCTCGACCCCGACCACGTGCTGTCTGAGTACCCGCGCCCACAGCTGGTCCGGGACAGCTACCTGAACCTCAACGGCTGGTGGCGCTACGCGATCACGGAGACCGCGCAGGAGCCCGAGGAGTACGACGGGGACATCCTGGTTCCGTTCTCACCGGAGGCGGAGCTCTCCGGTGTCGGTCGCCAGCTGCAGCCGCACCAGACGCTCTGGTATCGCCGCGAGCTCACCCTCCCCGAGGGCTTCCTCCCCTCTCCCGACCACCGGGTGCTGCTCCACTTCGGCGCGGTCGACCAGACCTGCCGGGTCCTTCTCGACGGGTCGGTGCTCGGCAGCAACGTCGGCGGCTACCTGCCGTTCACCTGCGACCTCACCGAGGCGCTGCGAAGCGGACACAACGAGCTGGTCGTCGAGGTGCGCGACCTCAGCGAGACGTCGTACCACGCCCGCGGCAAGCAGCGGCTCGACCGCGGCGGCATCTGGTACACCGCCCAGTCAGGCATCTGGCAGACGGTGTGGCTCGAGTCGGTGCCGGCGCTGCACGTGTCCGGCCTGCGGCTGGTCCCCCACCTCGCCGACGCCGCGGTGGAGGTGACCATCGAGACCAACGACTCCGACAGGAGCCCGGGTGTCGAGGCCATCGTGGAGATCTCTGCGGACGGTGAGACCGTTGCCGTCAGCACCCTGCCGGTGGACCGTCCCGCACGGATCCCGCTGCCCTCGGCGCGCGCCTGGACGCCCGAGGACCCGTTCCTCTACGACGTGCGCGTCAGGCTCGGGGACGACACGGTGCGCAGCTACTTCGGTATGCGCTCGTTCTCGGTCGAGCAGGACGACACCGGTCACACCCGGCTCTTCCTCAACGGGAGGCCGTACTTCCACGCCGGTGTCCTCGACCAGGGCTACTGGTCGGACGGCATGTACACCCCGCCGAGCGATGCGGCCATGGTGCACGACATCGCGACCATGAGGCGGCTTGGCTTCACCATGCTGCGCAAGCACATCAAGATCGAGCCGCTGCGTTGGTACTACCACTGCGACCGGCTGGGGATGCTCGTGTGGCAGGACCTGGTCAACGGGGGCGGCGCCTACCGGCACCGCGTGGTGGCCACGCCCGGGTGGCGCACCTGGGTGCGCCTTCCCGACAACCTCCGCCGCCTGTTCGGCCGCGCCTCGCCGGAGGGTCGCGCCGAGTTCCTCGACGAGCTGCGCCGCACCGTCGACCTGTTGCGCAACGTCGTCTCCCTGGCGGTGTGGGTGCCCTTCAACGAGGGCTGGGGACAGTTCGACGCCCGTCGTACCGCTGCGGAGCTGCGCGACCTGGACCCGACCCGCACCATCGACCACGCCTCCGGTTGGCACGACCAGGGCGGCGGAGACCTGCTCAGCCTGCACGTCTACTCGCGACCGTTTCGCGCCAAGTCAGACTGGGCGCGGTGGCTGGGCAGGAGGCGGGCGCTGGCCCTGACGGAGTACGGAGGGTACGACCTGCAGGTCCCCGGTCACACCTGGGGCGAGACGGACTGGAGCTACCGGCACTTCGACGCCGCAGACGAGCTCGCCGAGGCGTTCGAGCGCCTTCATGAGGACGAGATCCTGCCCGCGATCGCCGAGGGCTTGAGCGCCACCTGCTACACCCAGGTCTCCGACGTCGAGGGCGAGACCAACGGGCTGATGACCTACGACCGCCGCGTCCTCAAGCTCCCCGAGGAGCGGGTGCGGCCGGTCCTCGAGAAGCTGCGCGCCGAGCTCTAGGACAACAACCGCGCACGTGAGCTGTTGCTGCGCCCGCTCCGCCGGTCTGCTCGCCACAACGGCGCAGGTGAACGGTTATAGCGCTCGATGGCGGCGTAAACCGGTTGAGACCACGGACCTCGAACGGTTGGCTTGGGTGCATGACCAACCCACGGATCCGCGTCGCCCGCGCCCTCGACGATGAGCGCTACCTCGCCACCGAGCACATCGTGTGGTTCAGCGAGGTCCCGTCGGCGTCCGCCGAGGAGCAGCTGCTGGGCCTCCCCGAGGACCTGCGCTTCGCCGCCGACCTCGACGGAGCGGACCCCGGGAGCTACCCAGGCATCTACGGCGTCTTCCCACTGACCCTGTCCATCCCCGGCCCGGACCACGGTGTCCGGCAGGTGCCGTGCGCCGGTCTCACCTGGGTGGGGGTGCATCCGGACCACCGTCGCAAGGGCGTGCTGCGTGCCATGCTTCGGCACCACTTCGAGCAGGTTCACGAGGAGGCCGGCACCTACCTGTCCGCGCTGCACGCGAGCGAGCCGGCCATCTACGGCCGCCATGGTTACGGGCTGGCGTCGCTCGAGCTCGAGGTGAGCCTGGGCAGGGGTACGACGCTGACCGCGCCGCACCTCGATGAAGCCGCCGCGACGGTCACGACCCACCTGGCGTCGGTGTCCGACTCCGGTGTCGCGAAACGGATGCGCGAGTGCCACCTGGCCTCCGCCGACCTCGGCTCGGTCGTCGGCGACGCCGGCTACTACGCAAGGATCTGTCAACAGCTTCCCGAGGAGCTTCGGGACAAGGAGTCGTGGAGGGTGCTGTTCGCACGCCGCGAAGGCGCGGACGTGGGGTTCGCGATGTTCCGGCGAGCCCACAAGTGGGAGCGCGCCCGCCCCTCCGGAGAGCTCAGTGTGTGGGCGCTGGTGGGCGACCCGGCCGCCCGGCTGGCCCTGCTGCGTCGGCTCGTCGACTTCGACCTGATGGGGACGGTCAAGCTCGGCACCGTCGGCGCCGAGGACCCGCTGCTGCACTGGGTGGGCGGGCCCCGTTCGACCTCTGATGTCGCGACCTACGACAGCCTGTGGGTCCGGCTGGTCGACCTCCCCGAGGCGCTGCAGGCCCGGACCTGGAGCGCGCCGTGCGACGTCGTCGTCGAGGTCGCCGACGTCGCCGCCCCCTGGAACGAGGGCACCTGGCGGATCCGTGCGGACCGCGACGGGAGCGTCGCCGTCGAAAGGACGAGTGCGGAGTCCGACGTACGCCTGGGTGTGGAGGCGCTGGGAGCTGCGTACCTGGGAGGGGGCAACCTGGTCGCGATGCAGCGCGCCGGACTCGTCGCGGAGCGCCGGAAGGGCGCGGTCGCCGAACTGTGGCGGGCGATGCGGACCGACGTCGCTCCGACGGCAGCAGTGGGCTTCTGAGCACGACCACTCCCGACTGCCGCAAAGGGTCGCGCTGACCTGTTGCGGCCCGGGGAACCTGATCGTCGATGTCTGCCGAGACCTGCCCGCTGACCGCGACGCGTGAGTCACCCGACCGCCGCAACAGGTCGCGCTGACCTGTTGCGGCGGCTGGGATCTCTGCGGAAGGCCCGTGGCAGGTCACTCTGACCTGTTGCGGTCACGCAAGCCCTCAGAGGGTGAAGGCGACGCCCGTGTTGCTCGCAGAGCTGCCCGAGCTGCCGGACTCCCCGGAGGAATCACCGCCGGGGGCACCCCAGAAACCGTGTCCCGGGCCATGCCCACCGCCGGGCCCACCGCCGGGCCCACCACCGTGGTGGCCGAAGCCCCGACCGGCGAAGCCGCCGAGGGAGCCGTCCGCCCGCTGCTCGGCGAGCTCGAGCAAGGTGTCCGCCTGCTCCTGGGTGAGCTCGCCGGCCTCGACAGCCGCCGCGAGCCGCTCCTCCAGCTCCGCGAGGCGCTCGGCGGCGCGCTCATCCATCATCTCGGTGCGGATCTTGTCGATGGCTGCGGCGACCTCGTCCGCATCGACGCCGAGCTCCTCGGCGAGCCGCTCCGCGAACTCCTGCTCGGCATCGGCTCGGCGCTCCTCGAACTGCTCGCGCAGGTCCTCCGACGAGGAGGTGCCGGGCGGAGTCGTCTCGGAGTCAGCGGCTGCCAGCGCGGGGATGCCCGCCCCGAGTGCGAGGACCCCGGTGGCACCGATTGCGGCGATGGTCATCTTGTTCTTCATCGTTGTCTCCTTCGGGAGCGGGTGCTGTGATGACCTTCACGATCCCGCCCCGACCTGGTACGAGCTCCAGTGCTGGCTGTGAGTTCGCTGGGAGTCCGTCACGACGCGGTCGGTAGCACGACGCGGAACGTCGCGCCTTTCCCCGGCGCCGAGTCGACGCTGACCGTGCCGCCGTGGG
>JBFIWG010000087.1:0-11431 GCA_041606495.1 Nocardioidaceae bacterium | reverse complement strand
GCGGCGTCGCGGACCCGGCGCAGCCGACCCACCGAGGCCAGGGTGCCCCGGGCGTCGAGGTCCTCGATCGGCGTCGCGTCCATACCCAGAAACCTAGACCCGACCACCGACACTTTCCGGCCCAAAACCACCCACAATCCCCATACCTACAACGGGAATCTCAAGGAGGAGTCCCCGCGGTGACCGGTCGGCCAACCACCACTGCCAGCAGCCAGAGTCACGGACCTCAGTCGCGCCCGGACCCCGAGGACACCAGCAGCTCCGACGACTCCGCAGATCCCGTCGACAAAGAGGGACGAGACGTCGACCGCCAGGCTCTCCACCAACGCTCCACGCTGATCAGCACCCCCGGCACCAGCGCCAGAGCCGCGAGCAGCAGGAATGTAGGACCGTCGAGCACCACAGTTCCGAGCAGCTCCCGCAACGGCGCGAAGTAGACCCCGGCCACCTGCAGGGCAGCGGCCCCAAGGACAGCCGCCTCCAGCCCCCGCGACCTCCAGCTCAGTCCTGACCGCGGTGCACGTAGGGCGATGGCGACACCGAGCTGAGCCAGTCCGAGAGTGAGGAAGACCCAGGTCTGCACGTGCTCACCCCGCACGTGCGCGAGGTACCCGGCGAGCATTGACACCAGCCCGATCACCACGCCCGTCGACAGGATCTGCCACCCGAGCCCCTCGCGCAGCACCGACTTCTCCGGCGACATGGACGGCCGGTGCATGACCCGGGGATCGATCGGTTCGCCTCCGAAGGCAACGCCCGGCAGGCCGTGGGTGAGCATGTTGATCCAGAGGATCTGTGCAGCGGTCAGCGGCAGCGGCATGCCCAGGAAGGGCGCCGCGAGGATGACCGCGATCTCGGCAAACCCGCCGGAGAGGCCGTAGCGAAGGAAGGTGCGGATGTTCGCGAAGATCCGCCGTCCCTCGGCAACCGCGACCACCACCGTGTGCAGGTCGTCGTCCGCGAGCACGAGGTCCGCCGCCTGCCGAGCGACCTCGGTCCCCCTCATCCCCATCGCGACGCCGATGTCGGCACCCCTCAGAGCAGGCGCGTCGTTCACCCCGTCGCCGGTCATCGCGACCACGTCACCGCGACGCTGCCAGGCCTCGACGATGTCGACCTTCTGCTCGGGCTTAGTGCGGGCGTAGACCCCGATCTCCGCGACCCGGTCCACGTGCTCACCTCGCGCCACTTCCTCGCCCACCGCCACCTCAGGCGCGGTGTCGGTGATCCCGATGTCGGAGGCGATCGCTCGCGCGGTCGCGGGATGGTCGCCGGTGATCAGCACGAGGTGTACCCCGGCCGCCCGGCAGTCTGCGACGAGCTGTGCCGCACCCGCCCTTGGCGGGTCGGCGATCCCGATGAGCCCCACCAGCTCCAGCCCATCCTCGAGTACGACGGGCCGCTCGGCGTGCACGGCGTCGGCGACCGCGATCACCCGGAAGCCGGACGCGGCCAGCTCCCCTGCAGCAGCACGTGCGCGCGAAACGTCGGGTGAGGGCGCCATTCGATCCAGCACGACCTCGGGCGCCCCCTTGGACACGACCAGCCACTCGTCGCCGTGGGAGTGCAAGGTCGTCATCCGCTGCCGCTCGCTGTCGAAGGGGATCTCCTCCGAGCGCGGCCACGACTCACCTGCATGCAGAGCGGCGACTGACGACTTGGCTGCGGCGATCAGCATCGCCGCTTCCATGGGGTCACCCACCGCGGCCCAGTCGCCCGATTCCTCACTCGAGGGCAGGAGCTTCGCGTCGTTGCAGAGCACGAGATCCCGCAGCAACCGGTCCGGGGTCCCGTCGTGTCCGTCGGCGAGCACCTCGCCCGCCGTACCGTAGCCACGGCCGGTCACGTCGTACCGCCCCGTCGGGGTCCACAGCCGCTGCACCACCATCCGGCCTTCGGTCAGCGTGCCGGTCTTGTCCGAGGCCAGGACCGTGACGGAGCCGAGCGTCTCCACGGCCGGTAGCCACCGGACCACGGCGGACCGCCGGGCCATCCGGTACGCACCCAGCGCGAGTGCCACTGACACCACCGCCGGCAGCGACTCGGGAATGGCCGCGACGGACAGGCTGACGGAGAGGATCAGCATGTCCGCCAGGTCCTCACCTCGTGCCAGGCCGAGGACGAAGACCAACCCACACAGGGCGAGGACCGCCATGACCAGCACGTGTGAGAGCCGGGTGAGACGTCGTTGCAGCGGTGTCGGTCGCATACCGGCGCTCGCGATCAGTGCCGCAATCCGGCCCAGGCCGCTCTCGGCGCCGGTCCGGGTAACGGTGGCGACTCCCCTCCCGTGCGTCACCACCGTCCCGGCCAACACCTCCCCACCCGTCTCACGGTCGACCGGAACGGACTCGCCCGTCATCGCTGACTCGTCGACCTGCAACGCGAACGCCTCGACGAGGTCGCCGTCGGCAGGAACCACGTCGCCGGCCTCGAGTCGGAGCAGGTCTCCCGGCACGACGTCGGCCGCGGCCACCTCCACCAGCGCACCGTCGCGGATCACCCATGCCTTGGGCGCCGCCATCCGTCCCAACGCGGCGATCGCCTGCTCCGCCCGCACCTCCTGGAACACCCCGATGCTGGTGTTCAGCACGATGACCGTGGCGATGATCGCTGCGTCCGTGTAGTCGCTCAGCACGATCGTGACCACCAGCGCGGCCATCAGCAGCATGATCATCGGGTCGCGGATCTGGTCGAAGACTCTCCGCAGCCAGCCGCGCGGCGGCGCCTCAGGGGTCAGGTTGGGCCCATGCTCGACCAGCCTGGTGGCCGCGTCCTCGGCGGTCAGGCCCTGGAGCTCGATCATTTCGCGCATCACCCCAACGTTGGAGGTCAGCCGGGGTGCGTCCCAGTGCCTTTGGTCCCAGGTACGACGGCCAACCGCCCGTCGATGCCAGACTCGACCCGTGAGCGACCCCGGCCTCCGCTGGCCATCCTCGATGAGCAGCCACACCGACCTGCGCGACCGCCTGCTCGCCGCCTACGCCGAACCGCACCGCGGCTACCACAACGTCCTCCACCTCAGCGAGGTGCTGGCGCACGTCGACCGCCTCGGTGGCGACGACACGGTCGTGCTCGCCGCCTGGTTCCACGACGCCGTCTACGACGAGCACGGTGCCAACGAGGAACGCTCAGCGGTACTGGCCGAGGCCGAGCTCCGCGCCCGCGGCGTACCCGAGGACACCGTCGCCGAGGTCGCCCGCCTCGTCCGGCTCACCGCGGGACACCAGGTCTCCGAAGGCGACCGCAACGGCGCGATCCTGTGCGACGCGGACCTGGCGATCCTGGCGGCGGACGAGCAGCGCTACGCCGACTACGTCGCCGGGGTACGGCGCGAGTACGCCCACGTCCCCGACCAGGCTTTCCGCGAAGGTCGCGCCCGGGTCCTCCGCCAGCTGGTGGAGATGCCGTCGCTGTTCCACACCGACCACGGACGCGAACAGTGGGAGGCGCCTGCCCGCGACAACATGGCGAGAGAGCTCGAGGAGCTCAGCGCGCCTTGACCACCACGGAGTAGGAACCGACCCCGACCAGGCGGGCTCCTTCCACCTCGTCCTCGCCCAGAAGCAGCGCGGTGATCGCCCCTGAGGAGGGGTCGAAGTCCACGTCGGAGACCTCACCGAGCTCGTCGCCGGCGCTCGAGAGCACCCGCTTTCCAACAAGCCGGTGGTCCTTGCCGCTCAGAGCCTCGACGTCCTCCCCGGGCTCGGTGAGCTTGTCCGCGTCGCCGACGGTGACGGCGTCGGTGCCGAACGCTGCGATGTTCGACCAACGCAGCGAGCTCTCGTTCCCGTGCGTCTTGCGCAGCTCCAGTGAGAGCACCGAGTGGGTCGACGGATCCACCACGAAGCCGTCGACCACACCCACGGTCTCCGCGGTCGCGGTGCTGACGACCTGACGTCCACGCGCTTCGGAGAAGAGCATCAGCGCTGCCCTCCCAGCTGGTTCCGGAAGTCGTCGACTGCGGCCCCGAACCCTGCGAGGTCCTGACGGACGAAGTCGCGGGCGCTGGCCGGCACCATCAGATGCTCACCCGAGGCCGACAGCGTGTCCGGTAGCGGCAGGAGCATCTTGGTCCCTTGCTGACCGAGCGCCTCGGAGGCCTCGATCTCGTAGCCGACAACGTCGCAGTGGGTGAAGCCGTCGTCGGTGACCGCGACGATGACGTCGACGACCTCGCCCAGGTCGGTGCCGTCGTCGGTGAGCACCTGCGAGCCGAGCACGTCCGCGCGGGCCGCCCCGCCTCCCGCAGTCTCGGACGACGTGTGCAGCACCTGGTCGAGCGGCTCGAAAGCGTCCTCGTCGGCGATCATCACCGCGTCAGCCCCGAGGCCCTTCACCGAGGACCAGGGCAGCCCCTTGTCCATGGGACCAGCCAGCAGGCCGCGTCCCGCCAGGGTGAAGCCACCGACCGCGCCGCCACCCGCGGAGTAGACGATGTCCTTGACCTGCGCGACGTCCTCGCCGGACATCGTGACGACCGGACGTTTGGTGATCGCGCTGGCGCGCATCAGCCGACTCACGACTGGTCACCCGGCTTGCCGGGCCCACCCGATCCCGAGGGGTCGATGATGACCCCTCCCCGTCGACGGCGCATCTGCACGGCCAGGAACGCACCGAACAGCACCGCGATCACCACCACCACGATGATCAGCCAAACCCACCACTCCATGGCTTACCTCCCAGGGCGCCCTCCGCGCGGAGCAGGCTCCGTTTCCACCCTACCCCTCAGCAACGGCCCCACCGCCGGCCCGAAAGCGGGCCCGAAGGCGACTAACCAGCATCCTCCCGACGAACATCCAAGGTGGTCGAGCCCGGACCGAACCACAGCGTGCGTTGCGGGAAGGGAATCGTGATGCCGGCGTCGTCGAGATGTGCCTTGATCGCCAGGGCGACCGCGTTCCGGGTGCGCCACCGGCTCGCGATGTCGGCCTGGTGCCAGTACCTCACCGCGAAGTTGATCGACGAGTCACCGAACTCCTCGGCCCACACCTCAGGGGACGGGTTCTGCTGGACCCCATCGGCGACGCCGCACGCCTCGAGCAGGACCTGCCTGGCGGTCTCGAGATCGGTGTCGTAGGCGACACCCACCGTCAGCGACGTGCGGCTCAGCGGCGTGCGCGTGTAGTTCACGATCGCGGCACGGAGCACCTCGGCATTCGGTAGGTACACCGTGAGTCCGTCGTACGTCGTGAGCACCACCGTGCGCAGGTTGATGTCCTTGACGGTGCCCTCGTAGTCGCCGCTGCAGATCTGGTCCCCTACCCGGAACGGCCGGCGCACCTGGAGCAGCACGCCGGCGACGAAGTTCTCGAGGATGTCCTGAGCCGCGAAGGCCAGCGCGATGCCGCCGACACCGAGCGCACCGAGCAGTGGGCCGACCCGGATCCCGGCCACGCTCAGGGCATAGACCACTCCGATGGCGACGACGACCAGACCGAGGAAACGGCCCAGCATCTTCCCCACGTAGCGGTCGGCGTCCCCTCGGTCGACCGCACGCACGAGCGCGACCCGCAGCAGCACCGCGAGCATGATCGAGCCGACGAAGACTGCCGTGGCGAGCAGGGCCTGGTTGAGGTTCACGTCCTCGAGCATGGGCCCCATGCTGCCAAAGAACGCCTAGAGCAGGCCGCGTTCACGCAGCTCGAGCGTGCCCGCGTCGGCGTCGAGCACGGCGGGGACGCCGTACGGAAACGCGAGGTTGCGGTCGTCGTGGCCGGTCGGCACGTCCCAGAGCATGGGTACGCCGAGTGGGGCCAGCCGGTCCTGCATCAACCGACGCACCGTCTCCGCCGGGCCGCAGTCGGTGAACTGGCCGACGGCGATCCCGCTCACCCCGTCGAACCACCCGGACCGCAGCAGCTGGGTGATCAACCGGTCGAGCTTGTAGCCGTCCTCGCCGACGTCCTCGAGCACCGCTATGGAGCCGGTTGCCGGCCGGGAGTTCCGTGACCCGATCTCGGCCGCGAGCAGCGCCACGTTGCCACCGACCAGCACGCCCTCGGCGCGACCGGGCACCAGTACCGGCACGGGTTTCGGGGTGAGCGACACGACGGACTCCGGCTCGAACAGCAGCGCGCGCAAGTGCTCCCGGGACTCGTCGTCACCCGAGCCGAGGCTCGTGACCACAGGACCGTGGACCGTGGAGATCCCCAGCCGGGCCGCGAAGGCCTGGTGCAACGCGGTGATGTCGGAGAAGCCCACGAGCACCTTCGGCCCGGCCGTCGCGAGCGCCTCCCAGTCGAGCAGGTCCACCATCCGCTGCACGCCGTAACCGCCGCGGGCGCAGAACACGGCGGCGGTGTCCTCATCGCACCACGCCTCGGTGAACTGGTGCGCGCGGGCGGCGTCCTTGGCCGACAGGTAGTCGAAGTCGGTGTCCCTGCCGCGACTGTTCTCGGTCTCCCTGACCACCACGCCCCAGGACTCGAGGACGGCAAGCCCCGCGTCGAGGCGCGTGCCGTCCACCGGTCCGGCGGGTGCGGTCACCGCCACCACGTCACCGACGGCCAGCCGCCGTGGCCGCAGCAGCGGCCGACCGGGCCTTCGCGGCGCGAGCGTCTCCGCCTTCCGACGGCGCAGCCCCGCCCGGATCAGGCGCGAGATCAGCTCCCGGCTGGTGACCGGAGTAGCCCCTGCCGCGACGACCGTGTCGTAACGATCCGCAGGGATGTCGTAGTGGTCGCGGTCGAAGCCTCGGGCCGGGATGCCGAGGCCGGCGGCGAAACGATGCAGCTCGTCGAAGGACTCGTCGCTGGCCAGGTGTGACCAGAGGCGGCCGTGTCCCGGGGAGTTCGGCGGGTCGATCAGAAGCGTCAAGACCTCACCCGGACTGCCGTCGTCGCTCCACGTCCAGCACCCTGTCCAGGGCGTCGTCGAGCAGCATCCGCCACGAGCGCACGTGTCCTGCATCGACGTACGACTTGGCCCAGGACCCGCCCGGCCGCACCGCGGAGCCGACGTGGAACTGGCGGACCCCCGCCCGAACCAGCCACGGAACGTGCTCGCCCTGGAGGCCGCCACCGGCCATCAACAGCTGCGCCATCTCGGGGTCGGCCGCCGCCCGGTCGGTGAGCTCGTCGTGCCCCACCTCGAGTCCTCGAGGGGAGCCCGCAGACAGGACAGCGTCGAGTCCGGGGAGCCGGCGTACCTGGCGCCAGGCCCGGTCAAGGCTCAGCGCGGAGTCGATCGCGCGGCTGAACGTCCAGGGCACGCCGGGGAGCTTGTCGGCGAGGTACGCACACACCTCGACGTCCACCTCGAGGTCGGCGTCGAGGAAGCCGAACGAGAGCCCCTTCGCCCCGACGGCGAGATAGTCCTCGGCCAGTCCGACGAGGCGGGCAAGCTCACCGCCCGTCGTGGTCAGGGTGTCGTTGAGCCGCAGCATCACCCGGACCGGGACCTCGGTCTCCTTGCAGATCGCGGAAACCTCTGCGGGCTCAGGCGACATGCCACCGGAGTCGGGGTCGGCGACGGCGAAGAGCCGGTCGGCGCCACCCTCGTCGGCGCCGCCGACGTCGCGCGGATGCAGCACGACCACTTCGAGAAGCGCACCCTGCTCCAGCATCTCGACACCTCCGGTGCTCACAATAGACATCGTGACACCAGACGACCCGCTGATGACCGCACGCGCGCTCGTGTTGCACGACCTCGAGGCCACGCGCGCCGCGAACCCCGCGTCTGTCTCGGCCCTCGAGGAGTCCGTGACCACCCGGCGCTGGTGGACCTCTCAGTGGGAGGAGGGCAAGCAGTACGTCGCCGGCCTGATCGCCCAGGACGTGCAGGACGCCCTGCTCGACAGCGTCGGCCGGTGGCCGTTGTGCCGCGACTGCGACGACCTCGAGCCGCACGCGTTGTACATCCACCCCGAGCTCGGAGGCCCCGAACCCACCTGGGTGTGCGAGAACTCCGGGATCGCGGTCGCCCCGCTCGGCAAGCTCAACCACTGAAGTCCAGGACGCTAGGCTCGCTGCCGCCAACCGTCATGCGGACCAGGGGGACGTCGATGTTCAAGAGCGCTGAGGAGAAGGCCCGCGAAGAGGCCGAGCGGGTGCGTCGCGAGGCCGAGAGGGCAGAACGCGAACGCCTGGAGGCCGAACGGCAAGCACGCGAGGCCTTTCTAGCCACACCGGTCGGCCAGGCGACCCAGGCGAAGGAGCTTGGTCAGCGGTTCCTCGAGATCCAGCTGGCGGTGGCCAGCAACAGGGCCAATGCCGTGTTCGGTGCCGTCGAGGCGCGCACCAGCGAGTTCAAGCCGTCGGCCAGTGTCCTCGAGGAGATCGAGCAGCTGGGGTGGCAACTCGAGCACGCCGGCTACACGTATGTGGTCACCGAGCAGACCAGCACGGAGAAGATGTTCCTGAGCGGCCAGGCCACTGCTGTCAACGGTCACATGGTCGGCATCTACCTGTTCCGTAGCGTCGACGGCGACCGAGGTCTGGACCCCGCCGACGACAGCAGACCCTGAGTCGTCAGTCCCGGCGGCGGCCGAGCAGCTTCCTCAGCAGCACGAGTACGACGAACCCGCCCAGGACCATGGCGAGCTGCCGCCAGTAGGACCTGAGCAGGATCGGGATCACCGTCGCGCCCAGGTCGAGCGCCTCGGGCTCGGGACGCTCCGCCCGACGCGCTCCAGCAGTCGGCGCACCCGCAGGCCGCGCACCGGCAGGCGCCGCCGCCACGCCCGGCTCGCCCGCAGCGGCCGCGGCAGCCGCCTCGGTCACTCCCGGCTTCCCGTCCCCGGCGCCGGCCGCGGCAGGCTCGGCCGCTTCGCCCGCAGCTGGTGCAGCAGCTCCAGGCGGGGCAGCAGCCTCAGCAGGTGCCTCCGCCGCACCTCCGACCGTCGTCTCCAAGCAGGCGACGAACTGCCCGAGGAGCTTGTCCGAGACGTCTTGGATCACGCCTCGTCCGAACTGAGCCGGCTTGCCGGTGATCGACAGGTCCGTGCTCACCTCGACCTGAGTGGCGTCCTCCCCTTGGGCGGAGAGCAGTGCGGTCACCGTGGCGCCCGCCGTACCGTTGCCGCGCTTGTCCTTGCCCTTGGCCTCGAGCACGAACCTGCCCGAGCTCTGGTCCCGCTCGATGAACGTGCCGGTGCCGGTGTACTGCATGGAGATCGGACCCAGCTTCACCTTGCACGTGCCCTTGAAGTCGTCCCCCTCGACCGAGGTCACCGCGGCGCCCGGGAAGCAGCCCGCCACCGACTCGATGTCGTTGAACGCCTCCCAGGTCTTGGTGAGAGGGGCCGGGACGGTGAAGGTGTGCGTGAGCTCCATGGATCACACCCCCGCCGCTGCCAGCACCGCACGTCGCGTCAGCACGGTGGCGAGGTGACGCCGGTAGTCCGCGTCTCCGTTCAGGTCAGAGGGCGGGTTGGTGCCCTCGGCCGCCGACGCTGCAGCCGCGCGGACCGCCTCGTCGGTGGCTTGCTGGCCGACCAGTGCCGACTCCACGGCTCGAGCACGCAGCGGCGTCGACCCCATGTTGGTGAGCCCGACCCGGGCCTCGCTGATGGTGCCGCCGTCGACCTTGACAGCGGCAGCCACGGCGACGATCGGCCATTGGTGGGCCACCCGTACGAACTTCTCGTAGTGCGCACCCCAGCCCGTGTGCTTGGGGATCCGCACCTCGGTCAGGATCTCGCCGTCCTGCACCGCGGTGGTGAACAGGTCCTCGAAGAAGTCCTGAGCCGCCACCGTGCGCACGCCGCCGGACCCGGCGATCACGAACGACGCGTCCAGGGCGAGAGCCGGCGCTCCCAGGTCCCCTGCCGGGTCTGCGTGGGCCAGGGCACCGCCGAAGGTGCCGCGGTGCCGGATCTGCGGGTCTGCGAGGTGCTCGACGGCCTTGGTGATCAGCGCGGCGTGCTCACGCACCAGGGGGTCCTCGAGCACCGCCGAGTGGGTCGTCATCGCACCGATCACGATGTCGTCGCCGTCGTCACGGACCCCACGTAGTGCGTCGATCCTGCCGAGGTCGACGACCACGGACGGCGCGTTCAGCCGGACGCGGAGCACCGGCAGCAGGCTCTGCCCGCCGGCCAGGACCTTCGCCTCGTCACCTGCCTCGGCCAGCACGGAGAGCGCCTCCTCGACCGTGCTCGGGGCGACGTAGTCGAACTGTGCGGGGATCACTGGGCTGCTCCTTCGTTCTCGTCGAAGTGAGGCATGGCCTCGTTCTCCGTTGGTTCGGCTCCGCCGGCACCCTTGCCGTGGACCGCCTTCCAGATCCGTTCCGGGGTGCAGGGCATCACGATGTCCTCGACGCCGAACGGCCGGAGCGCGTCGATGACCGCGTTGACCACGGCGGGGGTCGAGGCGATCGCCCCGGCCTCGCCCACGCCCTTGGCGCCGAGGGCGTGCTTGGTCGCCGGAGAGGTCGTGTGCGCGGTGTCGAAGCTGATCATGTCCGCCGCGGTCGGCACCAGGTAGTCGACGAACGATGCCGAGACCAGGGTGCCGGCGTCGTCGTACACCGCTTCCTCGAACAGCGCCTGCGCGATCCCCTGGGTGACGCCGCCGTGCACCTGTCCCTCGACGATGAGCGGGTTCACGATGTTGCCCACGTCATCGACGCAGACGTACTTCCGCATCTTCAGGCCACCGGTCTCGGTGTCGATCTCGACCGCGCACAAGTGCGTGCCGTGCGGGAAGGAGAAGTCGACCGGGTCGTAGGTGGCCTCGGAGTCGAGGGTCGGCTCCACGCCCTCCGGCATGTTGTGGCCGGTGAACACGGCGAGCGCGATGTCGGTGAGCGCCGTGGCCTTGTCCGTGCCGCGCACGGTGAACTTGCCCTCGGCGAACTCCAGGTCGTCCGGGGACGCCTCGAGCAGGTGCGCCGCGATCGGCTTGGCCTTCTCGATCACCTTGTCGGCGCAAAGGACGAGAGCCTGGCCGCCGACCGCGAGCGAGCGGGAGCCGTAGGTGTCGAGCCCCTTGGGCGAGATCTGCGTGTCACCGTGCAGCACCTCGACGTCCTCGAAGGGGATGCCGAGCCGGTCGGCCACGATCTGCGACCAGGCCGTCTCGTGACCCTGCCCGTGCGGGCTGACGCCGGTGACGACCTCCGCCTTGCCCGTGGGCAGCATCCGGATCGAGGCCGACTCCCAGCCACCGGCGCCGTAGTTCAGCGCGCCGAGGATCCGGGACGGTGCGAGGCCGCACATCTCGGTGAACGTGGAGACACCGATGCCGAGCTGGACGGGGTCCTTCGACTCGCGGCGACGCTTCTGCTCGGCCCGCAGCTCGTCGTACCCGAACATCTCCTTGGCCTTCTCGGTGGCGGCCTCGTAGTTGCCCGAGTCGTACTCGAGCCCGGCCACCGTCGGGAAGGGGAACTCCTCGTGCTTGATCCAGTTCTTCTCGCGCAGCTCGAGGGGGTCCACGCCGAGGTGGGCGGCCAGGTCGTCCATCAGCCGCTCGATGGCGAAGGT
>JBFIWG010000086.1:0-11435 GCA_041606495.1 Nocardioidaceae bacterium | reverse complement strand
GTTGGGGGCCGCGCTGTCCGACCTGCGCCTGGGTGTGTCCTTCGTCCCGTCGCTGCCCCGTGAGGCGGCGGCTCGCGCTGCCGGTGCCGCAGCAGCGGATGGCTTCGCGCCCGGCATCCTCTCGCCCACGATGCTGCTGGTGCAGGGTGAGGGCGTCGGCTCCGAGCGTCAGGGTCTGGCCCGGCTGGGCGACCGGCTGGCGCGAGAACCGGGTGTTGCGGGGGTGATCGGCCCCGGTGACCTGCTGCCGAGCCTCGAGCGGCGGGTGCTCACCGCTGCGTCCGGCGACGCCGTGCGCTACCTGGTCGTCTTCGAGGACGAGCCGCTCGGAGCCAGCGCGATCGCGTCGCTGAACGAGTTGGTCGAGGTGACTCCCGGGCTGGGGCAGGCGGCCGGTCTGTCAGGCGTGGAGTACAGCTTCGGTGGGGACACCGCCGTGGCCGGTGAGCTCGTCCAGGTGACCCGGGAGGACCTCGGGCGCATCGCGCTGGCCGCCCTGATCACGAACTTCGTGCTGCTCGTGGTGTTCCTGCGGGCGATCGTGGCGCCGCTGTTCCTGCTCGCGTCCAGCGTCCTTGCGCTGGTGGGGGCGCTGGGAGCGATGACGCTGGTGTTCCAGGGGGTCTTCGGCCATGACGGGATCACGTTCTACGTGCCGTTCGCGAGCGCCGTCCTGCTCCTGTCCCTCGGCTCTGACTACAACATCTTCGGGGTGGGCTACATCTGGGAGCGAGCCAGACAGGTGCCCCTGCGCACGGCGATCGAGCAGTCCGTGCCCGAGACGTCGGCGGCGATCACCGCGGCCGGGGTCACCCTCGCGGCCAGCTTCGGGATGTTGGCCCTGGTCCCGTTGCAGCCGTTCCGGGAGCTCGCGTTCGTGATGGCTGTCGGCATCCTGATCGACGCGCTGCTGGTTCGGTCGGTCCTGGTGCCGGCGATGCTGACCCTGCTCGGTCGCGCTGCGGGCTGGCCGCGCCGAATGGCCCGGTCCGACGTACCTAGAACTGAACCAGTGGGAGGAAGCCGTGAACGCTGAGAACAAGCCGGGGAGCAACCAGCGCAGCGACCGGAGGTTCCTGCTCGTGCCGGCCGCGACGTTCCTTGTCGGCCTGCTGCTCGGGGGCGCACTGGTGTGGGTCGCGCAGCCCGGGGGCGATGACGGGGGCATGGCGGGGGAGCAGCCGACCGCGTCGCCGACGGCCACCGGGTCCCCGCAGCCAGGGGCGTCGCCCGCCGACCCTGAGGCCGTGAGGATCTCCCAGGCGTGCCTGCGCGCGGCTGAGGCGTCCGCCAACGTCGTGAACCTGGTCCGGGACGCGGCAACCGCTCTCAGCGAGCTCGACGCGGGAAGGTTGCGGGAGCTGGTGGACCGGATGGAGGTTCTTGACACGCAGATCCGCGACGACGTGGCCGTCTGTCGCCAGGAGTCCGATCTCTGAGCACGCGAAAGGGCCCCCATCCGGTGGGATGGGGGCCCTAGTCGGCTTCACGTGGCGTGAGGCTCAGTGCTTCCTGAGCTCCTCGCCGTGCACGTCGTGGCGGCCGTCGAACTGGTGGCCGTCAGCAGCGTGTCCGTCGAGCTCGTGCGAGCCCATGTAGTCGCCGGCCGGCAGGTTCTGGTGGCCGTGCGAGTGCATAGCCAGCTCGTGCTCGGCGTGGTGCTGCGCCTCCTCGAGCTCCTCGCGGGTCGGCTTCTGCACGTTGTCGCCGTACCAGTACTTCGACAGCCTCGCGCGGATCCGGTCCCTGCGTGCACCGGGCGCCGGGACACCGTTGGCGTCCTCGCCGTCGGTCAGCTCGAAAACCTCGTCGCGGTCGCGCGCGGTCAGGGTGTAGGCCCTGGCCGGGT
Organism: Nocardioidaceae bacterium; assembly: GCA_041606495.1. Taxonomy (GTDB): domain Bacteria; phylum Actinomycetota; class Actinomycetes; order Propionibacteriales; family Nocardioidaceae; genus Nocardioides_C. Next base: position 9,586 of record JBFIWG010000086.1, on the reverse strand, counting down.
CGATCGGCAGGTGACGCTCGGCGTAGGCGCCCTCGGGGGAGCGCATGATCACGCCGGTCTCGTAGCCGTGCAGCAGCTGCTGCTCGTCGTGACGCTGCAGCGAGATGCACCAGCGCCGGGCGATGATGAACGCGATCACCGGGCCCACGAACACCGCGATCCTCAGGAACCAGGTGATCTTGTAGATGTCGAGGCTGAACAGCACCGCGATGATGTCGTTGCCGCCCGCGATCCAGGTCAGACCGTAGAAGGTCATCAGGGCCACCATCAGCGCCGTACGCGTCGGGGCGTTGCGGGGACGCTGGAGCAGGTGGTGCTCACGCTTGTCCCCGGTGATCCACGACTCGATGAACGGCAGCAGCAGCAGGATCGTGAACATCACGCCGGGCAGCACGATGATCGGCAGGAAGACGTTCCAGCTCAGCGTGAAGCCGAGGAACTCGGACTCCCAGCCGGGCATGATCCGCAGCGCGCCGTCAGGCCAGCCCATGTACCAGTCCGGCTGCGACCCTGCGGTCACCTGGGACGGGTCGTAGGGGCCGTACTTCCACAGCGGGTTGATCTGCATCAGGCCACCCATGAGGGCGGTGACACCGAAGACGATGAAGAAGAAGCCACCGGCCTTGGCGGCGTACACCGGCATCATCGGGTAGCCGACGACGTTCTCCTCGGTCCGGCCGGGGCCAGGCCACTGGGTGTGCTTGTGGTACACGAGCAGCAGCATGTGAGCGCCGATCAGGCCCAGGAGCAGCCCGGGGATCAGCAGCACGTGGATGGTGTACAGGCGCGGGATGATGTCGTCGCCCGGGAACTCTCCGCCGAACAGGAAGAACGACAGGTAGGTGCCGACCACCGGGATCGACTTCATGAAGCCGTCAGCGGCTCGAAGGCCGGTGCCGGACAGCAGGTCGTCGGGCAGCGAGTAGCCGGTGAAGCCCTCGAGGGTGCCGAGCAGCAGCAGGAGGCTGCCGATGACCCAGTTGAGCTCGCGGGGCTTGCGGAAGGCGCCGGTGAAGTACACCCGCATCAGGTGCACCAGCATCGCGGCGATGAAGAGCATCGCGGCCCAGTGGTGGATCTGCCGCATCAGCAGTCCGCCGCGGACGTCGAACGAGATCTCCAGCGTCGAGGCGTAGGCCTCGGACATGTGCAGACCACGCAGCTGGTCGTAGGAGCCGTTGTAGATGACCTCGGCCATGCTCGGCTTGAACCACAGCGTCAGGAAGACGCCGGAGAGCAGCAGGACGACGAAGCTCCACAGGGCGATCTCGCCCAGCATGAACGACCAGTGGTCGGGGAAGACCTTCCGGATCTGCTTCTTGGTGGCGGTAGCGAGGCCGACGCGGTCGTCGACCCAGGCCGCGGCTCCGCCGATCCGCGAGGGCTTGTCAGCCTTCGCGGGCTTCTTGCCGTTGGTGGTGGTAGTCATCATCGCTCACCGCGTTCCCAGTAGCTCGGGCCGACCGGTTCCTCGAAGTCACTCAGCGCGATCAGGTAGCCCTCGGAGTCGACACCCATCGGAAGCTGCGGGAGCGCCCGTGCGGCGGGACCAAAGATCACGGCTGCGCCGTCCGCGAGATCGAAGGTGGACTGGTGGCAGGGGCACAACACGTTGTGCGTCTGCTGCTCGTACAACGAGATCGGACACCCGACATGGGTGCAGATCTTGGAGTAGCAGAGGATCCCGTCCACGCTCCAGTTCTCACGACCGGGCGCGAGCGTGATCTCCTCCGGCTCCATGCGGACGAGAATGACGGCCGCCTTGGCCTTCTCGGCAAGAAGCTCCACGCCCTCGATGAGAGGCTCGCCCTCTTCGTTGCTCTCGAAGAAGACCGCCGGCTCGCCGTTGATCAGCTGACCGATCTCGACATCTTCGGGACGGATCGGAGCACCGGAGACGTCGTTGACGATCCGCATGCCTTCCTCCCAGACCGTGTGCGCCAGCTTGTCGCCGGGCAGCGGGCCGAGGTCGCGCAGGGCGACGACGGCCGGGAGGCCGAGCATCGCGAGCGCGCCGAGGAGCGAGTTGCGGATCAGCGGACGCCGGGCAATGCCGGAGTCGTCAGCACCGGCGTTGAGCGCAGCGAGCGCTTCCTCGCGGTCCTTCTGCGCGGAGGCGATCGGGTGCCGCATCTCGACCATCTCGTGGTCGCTCATCAGCTTGCGCGCCCACTGGATGGCGCCGACGCCGATCAGCAGCAGGGCCATGCCGAGGGTACCGCCGAGGGCCACCGTGGAGGCGCCCATGCCCAGGAAGGTGTCGGGATTCCCGCCAACCTCCAGGGTGAAGTAGGCGACGCAGAACAGCAGCGTGAACACGACCGAGAGGCCGAACATCGCGGCTACCTGGCGCTCCGCGCGGCGCTCGGCGTCCTCGTCCACGTCGGTCGGACGCGGCTCGTGCGGGGGGAGACCCGGATCCGCGATCGGATCGGCGGTTGTGGCAACAGCGTCTTCGTTCCCCGGGACTGCCATCTGTGTCTCGTGGTGCTCGGTCACGCCTTACCCTTCTTCGAACGGGTCGAGTGTGCGGCGATCCAGACGGCGAAACCGACCAGTGCGCCGATCCCCACTACCCAAGTAAACATACCTTCCGCAACCGGCCCCAACGAGCCGAGCCCGGAGCCGCCGTAGTTGGGCGACGCCTCGAGCGACTTGAGGTACGCGATGATGTCTCGCTTCTCCTCGGGCGTGAGCACGGCGTCGGAGAACACCGGCATCTGCTGCGGACCGGTCAGCATGGCCTCGTAGATGTGCACCTCGTCGACACCGAGCACGGTCGGGGCGTACTTGCCGCCGGGCAGCGCGCCGCCCGAGCCGGCGAAGTTGTGGCACGCCGTGCAGTTGGTGCGCCAGAACTGGCCGCCGCGGACCACTGCCTCGTTGTCGATCCCCTCGACGGAGTACTTCTCCTCCTCGGGGATCGCCGGGCCGGGGCCGAGCGAGGCGACGTACGCCGCGAGGGCACGGGTCTCCTCCTCGGTGTACACCGGGTTCTTGCGCGGCGCCTGGACACCGGGCTGTGCCATGGGCATCCGGCCGGTGCCGACCTGGAAGTCGACCGAGGCGGCGCCGACCCCGACGAGGGAGGGGCCGAGCTGGTTGCCGTTCTGGGTGACGATGCCCTCGGCGTTCTTGCCGTGGCAGGAGGCGCAGCCGACGAGGAAGAGCTCGCGGCCCTCCGCGATCAGCGCCTCGTTGTCGCCGAGGTCGCCGGAGGCGGTCGCGGGGGACAGAGCGGCGTAGGTGCCGCCGGTCAGGAGCAGACCCAGCAGCAGCACGACGACGCCTGCGAGAGGGCTACGTCGCTTGGCCGAGAGTCGAGCGGATAGCAGTCGCACGAGTGGTCCTCTACTTGATCAGGTAGATGGTCGCGAACAGGCCGATCCACACGACATCGACGAAGTGCCAGTAGTAGGACACGACGATGGCGCTGACAGCTTGCTCGTGGGTGAACTTGCGGGCCATGTACGTGCGGCCCAGCACGTAGAGGAAGGCGATCAAGCCTCCCGTGACGTGGATTCCGTGGAAGCCGGTGGTCAGGTAGAAGACCGAGCCGTACGCCGAGGACGAGATCGTCACGTTCTCGTGCACAAGCTCGGCGTACTCGAGCGCCTGACCGCCGATGAAGATCGCACCCATCACATACGTGAGGGCGAACCACTCGCGCAGGCCCCAGCCCTTCACGTTGAGCACGCCGCCAGTGCGGCCGACCTGGCCACGCTCAGCAGCGAAGACACCGAGCTGACACGTCAACGACGACAACACCAGGATCGTGGTGTTGACCGACGCGAACGGAACGTTCAGCTTCTCGGTCTCTTGCGCCCACAGCTCCGGGGACACAGCCCGGATCGTGAAGTAGCTCGCGAACAGCGCGGCAAAGAACATCAGCTCCGAGGAGAGCCAGACGATCGTGCCAACGCTGACCATGCTGGGACGGTCATGATGCCCGTGTAGACGGGATGCCGGAATCGCAGTTGCTGTCGCCACCCGGACATTATGTCGGTAAGACGCGACGGATGACATCCGACCCCCTGCTCCGCGACCGTCATCTAGTTCACATTCGCCTCGGGGAGCGGGAAAGGCCGCTGATTCGGGGTGCCTAGGCTGTGAACGTGCTGGTGTTCGCCGATGTCGACAAGCTCTCCGAGCTGCCCCCGTTCTCACCCTCCCGCGTGCTCACGGAGTGGGGGATCGACCCCTTCCTCTTCGTGGCCACCGTCTGGGTAACTGGTCTGTACCTCGTCGGGGTGTGGGTGCTGCGGGCGCGTGGTGACAGCTGGCCGGTCAGCCGGACTATCAGCTTCGTCGGCCTGGGCATGGGCACCTTCTACTTCGCCACGTCCTCGGGGCTGGCGGCGTACGACACGGTCCTGCTGAGCGTGCACATGGTCCAGCACATGCTGCTGTCGATGATGGTGCCGCTGTTCCTGGCGCTCGGGGCGCCGGTGACGCTGATGCTGCGCACGCTGCCCGCGCGCCCGCGCGGCTGGCTGCTGGCACTCTTGCACTCCCGCCTGGCGTCGGTGCTGTCGTTCGCACCGCTGACCTTCCTCTTGTTTGTGGTCAGCCCGTGGGCGTTGTACTTCACCGGGTGGTACGAAGCGTCGCTGCGCTCGGAGTTCGTGCACGAGATGATGCACGTGCACCTCGTTGCCGTCGGCTCGCTGTTCTTCTGGCCGATGGTCGGCCTCGACCCGGTGCCCGGCCGTGTCGCCTACCCCTTCCGGCTGCTGCTGATCTTCCTGACACTGCCGTTCCACGCGTTCCTCGGCGTGACGATCATGGGCCAGCAGGAGCTGATCGCGGGGGACTGGTACCGCGCCCTGCCGATGGCCTGGCTGCCCGATCCGGAGGCCGACCAGCATGTTGCCGGCGGGATCCTCTGGGGCTCCGGTGACCTGATCGGGCTGACCTTCTTCGGCGTGCTGTTCGTGCAGTGGGTGCGGCAGTCGATGCGGGAGGCCAAGCGCGAGGACCGGCGGCTGGACCGGCTCGACGCGCGGGCCGCGGCCCGTCGTACGTCGGGGGAGCCTGACCGGTAGCCTTGCCCGCGTGACCGATGCCACGAAGAACGACAAGCCGCTGAAGGTTCTCGTCTACAGCGATGACGTCAACGTCCGCAGCCAGGTGACCCTCGCGCTGGGCAAGCGTCCGCACCCGGACCTGCCGGCGCTGGAGTACGTCGAGGTCGCCACCGAGCCGGTCGTGATCCAGCACATGGACGCCGGCGGCATCGACCTGGCCATCCTCGACGGCGAGGCGGTTCCTGCTGGCGGCATGGGGATCGCCAAGCAGCTCAAGGACGAGATCTACCAGTGCCCGCCGATCCTGGTGCTGACCGGTCGGCCGCAGGACGCGTGGCTGGCCACCTGGTCCCGGGCCGAGGCCGCGGTGCCGCACCCGATCGACCCGATCCAGCTCGCCGAGGCTGTCACGCGGCTGCTCAAGTCCCGCGTGCCCGCCGCCCGCTGAGCGCTGCTTCTCCATGAGCTCCGCACACACCTGGCCGGAGATCCTGTCCGCGCTGATCGCACGCACCGACCTCAGCGGTGACCAGACCGGCTGGGCGATGGGAGAGATCCTGGCCGGTGAGGCGACGCCTGCCCAGATCGCGGGGTTCGCTGTTGCGCTACGCGCCAAGGGCGAGACCGTCGACGAGGTCGAAGGACTAGTGGAGGCGATGTACGCCCACGCCACGCCGCTGGCCGTGACCGGCCGGGTCCTCGACGTGGTGGGCACCGGCGGCGACCGGTCCATGTCGGTGAACATCTCGACCATGGCCGCGATCGTGGCCGCCGGGGCCGGCGTACCCGTGGTCAAGCACGGCAACCGGTCCGCGTCCTCGAAGTCCGGCAGCGCCGACGTGCTCGAGGCGCTCGGGGTGCGGCTCGACCTGTCGCCCTCCGCGGTGGCGCGGGTCGGCGAGGAGGCCGGGATCACCTTCTGCTTTGCCGCGGCGTTCCATCCCGCGCTGCGGCACGCGGCCGTCCCGCGGCGTGAGCTCGGGGTGGGCACGACATTCAACTTCCTGGGTCCGCTGGCCCATCCGGCCAAGCCCGAGGCGCAGGCGATCGGTTGTGCGGACCCTCGGATGGCTCCGGTCATGGCCGGCGTGTTCGCCAAACGCGGCGTGGACGCCTGGGTCTTCCGCGGCGACGACGGCCTGGACGAGCTGACCACGACCACCACCTCGCAGGTGTGGACCGTCAGCGGTGGGCAGGTCGAGGCGCACTCGCTGGACCCGGCCGAGGTCGGCATTCCGCGGGGGACCGTGGAGGGGCTGCGCGGCGGTGACGCGGAGTTCAACGCTTCGGTCGTACGACGGCTGGTGGCCGGAGAGCCGGGCGAGGTCCGGGACGCGGTCGTCCTGAACGCCGGTGCCGCGCTGGCGATCCACGCGGCAGAGCCCGGCACGCTCGTGGAGCGGCTCACGGCGGGTGTGGCCCGGGCGACCGAGTCGATCGACTCCGGGAGCGCGCGGCAGGTGCTCGAGCGCTGGGTCGCCTGCTCCGCAGCGGGCTGAGCCAACCGGACCGAGGGTGGGTGCAACGACTCGGTAAAGGCGTAGGCCAGACTGTCCTCCGTGACGGCACTGAATGACGAACTGGTCGAGCTCGCGCGCGCCTACGGCGTTGCCACCGACTACTGGGACTGGCAGGGCAAGCACGTCGACGTCTCCGCGGAGACGCTGGTGGCGGTGTTGGGGGCGATGGACGTCGACGTCTCCTCGCCCGAAGCCGTTTCCGATGCCCGGGTCGCTCTGGCAGAGGCCCGATGGTCGCGGATGCTCCCCCCTTGCGTCGTCGTCGAGCAGGGCGTCGAGTCGAGCACCTGGGTGCACGTCCCGCACGGTGACGCCGTGCAGGTGTGGCTGGAGCTGGAGACCGGTGGCTCGCCGGTCAGCCTCGTGCAGGAGGACCGGTGGCACGAGCCGCGCGAAGTCGACGGCCGGCTGGTCGGCGAGGCGACCTTCGTTGTTCCTGCGGACGTGCCGCTCGGCTATCACACGATCCGCGCCCGTTCGGGTGGGTCGGAGGCGTCGAGCACGCTGATCGTGACGCCCTCCTGGCTCGGTGTGCCGGAGCGGATGGGCGCCCGTCGTACCTGGGGGTTGGCCACGCAGCTGTACAGCGTCCGGTCAGAGCAGTCGTGGGGCGTCGGTGACCTGGTCGACCTGACCGACCTCGCGGTCTGGTCCGGTGCTGAGCTCGGGGCCGGCTACGTGCTGGTGAACCCGCTGCACGCCGCCGAGCCGGTCGCTCCGATGGAGCCCTCGCCGTACCTTCCGACCTCGCGGCGGTTCTTCAACCCGCTCTACCTGCGCGTCGAGCGGATTCCTGAGTACGTCGACCTGGCCAAGACCGACCGGACCCGCGTCGAGAAGCTGCGCAAGGCCCTGGGCAAGAAGGTCGACGGCGTGGACACCATCGACCGCAACGAGTCGTGGACCGCCAAGCGCGCCGCCCTTCAGATCGTGCACGCGGTGCCCCGGACGCCGGGACGTGAGGCCGACTACCGCGCCTACCAGCAGCGGCTCGGGTCCGGGCTCGTCGAGTTCGCGACCTGGAGCGCGCTGGCCGAACGGCACGGCAACGACTTCCGGGTCTGGCCCGAGGAGCTGCGCGACCCGCTGTCCGCGGAGGTCGAGGCGTTCCGGAAGAGCCACGCCGACGAGATCGACTTCCAGATGTGGCTGCAGTGGGTGATCGACGAGCAGCTCGAGATCGCGCAGGCCAAGGCTGTGGGAGCCGGGATGCCGCTGGGCGTCATGCACGACCTCGCCGTGGGCATCCACCCCGGTGGCGCCGACGCGTGGCGGTTGCAGGAGGCCTACGCGCAGGGCGTGCACGTCGGCGCCCCACCGGACGCCTACAACCAGATGGGTCAGGACTGGGGTCAGCCGCCGTGGCGCGTGGACCGTCTCGAGGAGCTTGCCTACGCGCCGTTCCGCGAGCTGATCGGCAACGTGCTCCGGCACGCCGGTGGTGTCCGGGTCGACCACATCATCGGGCTGTTCCGACTGTGGTGGGTCCCGGCCGGGCTGCCCGCGGACGCCGGCACCTACGTGCGCTACGACCACGAGGCGCTGATCGGCATCCTCGCCCTCGAGGCGCACCGCGCGGGTGCCCTCGTCGTCGGTGAGGACCTCGGTGTGGTCGAGCCGAGCGCGCGGGAGTACCTCGCCCGTCGCGGCATCTTCGGTACGTCGATCCTGTGGTTCGAGCGGGGGAGCGACGGGATGCCGCTCCCGGCCGAGAACTGGCGGGAGTACTGCCTGGCGTCGGTGACCACGCACGACCTGCCGCCATCGGCGGGCTACCTCGCCGGCGACCACATCCGGCTGCGCGACGACCTCGGCGTGCTCACCCGTCCGCTGGAGGAGGAGATCGCCGCCGACTCTGCGGACCGGGCGGCCTGGCTGGAGGAGCTGCGCGATCGTGGCCTGCTGTCCGAGGACGGTGACGTCCGGGAGACCGTCGAGGCGTTGCACCGCTACCTGACCCTGACGCCGGCGCGGCTGCTGTGCGTGGCGCTGGTGGATGCGGTGGGGGACCGTCGTACCCAGAACCAGCCGGGGACGGTCGACGAGTACCCGAACTGGCGTGTGCCCCTGTCCGGCCCGGACGGTGAGGCGCTCATGCTCGAGGACGTGCTCACCTCGGCTCGGGCGGCGGCGGTGGCGGCCGTCGTACGGTCCTAGTTCGGCAGGTCCAGGACGAAGACGCCGTCCTCGCGGCGGAAGCCGACCTTGTCGTAGTAGGGCGCGACCATGCCGGGTGGGGTGACCACCCGGCGGTAGCCCTCCTCTGCGAACAGGCCGCTTCGCCGCCAGACGAACTCGCCGGGGGAGAAGTCGCGGAAGCGCGGTGTGACGTAGTCGAGCTCGACCTGGGCGACCCCGTCTCCGGCGTCGCGGACCAGGACGACTCCAACCGTCTCGTCGCCGTGGGTGATGAGGTACGCCGACTTGTCCGGCGCCGCGCCGTCCCAGACGAAGTCCGGCTGGAAGCGCAGGATGTCCTTGCCGTGGATCCGGAGGACGTGGCGGAGGTACTCGTCGTTGGGCCCGACCTCGAGCACGTCGAACGCGTCGGCGTCGTGACGGTCTGAGACGAGCTTGCGGATGAAGTAGAGGTTGATGCCGCAGAGCACGAGGTTCATCGCCACCATCGGCCAGATGGCCAGCAGGGCGTTGAAGATCACGAGCACCACGCAGGCGATCAGGTTCAGGATCCGGAAGCGCAGGACCCGCGCCTGCATCAGCGAGTAGATGAGCAGCGCGGAGCCTGCCCATCCCAGGGCATCAAGCCAGTTCATGGGAGGAGGCTACTTCGCGGACGCTGCAGTGAGGTCGGCGACGTCAATCCGTAGCCCTGTCACGGCTTGCCGGCGATCACGTTGAATTCGTTGTAGGGAAATGCCCGACCGACCGCGCGAGGAAAAGGGAAACTCCGGCAGGAAAGGGGAACGAGCCCTGACTGGCGACTGAGATCCTCGAGCTCGCGGAACGTGGTCCACTGAATGTGTGTGGGGTCACTTGCGTACCCACGTTCTTGCGGACAGATGAAAAGTACTCGGCCGC
>JBFIWG010000085.1:0-11566 GCA_041606495.1 Nocardioidaceae bacterium | reverse complement strand
CGGGGAACTTCTCGGCGTCGGTCACCCTGGTCGAGGGCGTGAACACGCTGACGGCGACCGCGACCGATGTCGCCGGGAACGTATCGGGTACCTCGTCGGACTTCGCGGTCACGTTGGACACGGTGGCGCCGAACGCGCCCACGATCACCTCGATCAGCAACGACACCGGTGTGTCGAACACCGACCGGATCACCAGCGCGGCCAGCCAGACGGTGTCCGGTACGGCCGAGGCGAACAGCTCGGTCACGATCCGGCGGGGTGGCTCGACGGTCGGTACGGCCACGACGAACGGCTCCGGGAACTACTCGGCGTCGGTCACCCTGGTCGAGGGCGTGAACACGCTGACGGCGACCGCGACCGATGTGGCCGGGAACGTCTCCGGCTCCTCCTCGAGCTTCGAGGTGACCCTGGACTCCACGAACCCGGTGACCACCGCGTCGGTGTCGCCGACGCCGAACGCAGCCGGCTGGAACAGGACCTCGGTGACGGTGACGTTGACGGCCACCGACACCGGCGGCTCCGGCGTGCAGCAGATCACCTACCAGATCGGGGCCGCGTCGCCGGTGACGGTGACGGCTTCTTCCACGTCGTTCCCGGTCTCGGCGCAGGGTTCGACGAGCATCAGCTTCTGGGCCAACGACGTCGCCGGGAACGCGGAGACGACCAAGAACACGGTGGTGAGGATCGACTCGGTCGCGCCGAACGCGCCGACGATCACTTCGATCAGCAACGACACCGGCATCTCCTCGACCGACCGGATCACCAGCGCCGCCTCGCAGACCATCTCGGGCACCGCCGAGGCCGGGAGCACGGTGACCATCACCCGTGGTGGGACGACGATCGGCACGGGGACGGCCAACGGATCCGGTGCGTTCGCGGTGCCGGTGACGCTGGTTGAGGGTGTCAACACGTTGACCGCGACGGCAACTGACGTGGCGGACAACGTCTCGGGCGCCTCGGCGAGCTTCGCGGTTACTCTCGACCAGACGAACCCGGTGACCTCGGCGTCGGTCTCCCCGACCCCGAACGCCGCCGGTTGGAACAACAGCACCGTCACGATGACGTTGACCGCTTCGGACACCGGTGGTTCGGGCCCGCAGAGCATCACCTACAGGATCGGCGCGGCCTCGCCGGTCACAGTGACCGGTTCCTCGACCTCTTTCCCGGTCACCGCTCAGGGCAGCACCAACGTGACGTTCTGGACGACGGACGTGGCGGGCAACGTGGAGTCCACCAAGACCCAGGTGGTCCGCATCGACACAGTCGCACCGGTGGCACCGTCTATCGCGGCGATCAGCAACGACACAGGAGCGTCCTCCACGGACCAGATCACCAACGTTGTCACGCAGACCATCTCGGGCAACGCGGAGGCTGGCAGCACGGTGACCGTCCTCCGGGGCGGTGTGTCGATCGGCACCGGCACAGCCAACGGCTCGGGTCAGTTCTCGGTTCCGGTGACTCTGGTGGACGGGACCAACAGCCTCACCGCCACGGCCACGGACCAGGCCGGTAACGTCTCGGCCGCGTCGACCAGCTTCGTCGTCAGAGTCGACCGGACCGCGCCGCTAGTCGCGGTCACCTTCCCTGTTGCCGGCGGGAACTACGCCAACAAGGACTACCAGGACGGTTGCGGGAAGAACTCGCGGGCGATCTGCGGCACCGCCTCCGACCCGGCGAGCGCGTACAGCTCGGGCCTGAGCGCGATCACGCTCAAGGTGCAGACCGGTACGACCTGTCTCAACAGCATCGGAGGCTGGGACACCGCGGCCTGCAGCACACCCCTGCAGCTGACCACCGGGAGTCAGTGGCTCCACGGCACCGGGAACCTGTCACGCGGCACCTACACCGCCACGGTCACGGTCACCGACGTGGCCGGCAACACGACCACAACCTCCGTCACCTGGGACATGCAGTGAGGCGCGCCCTGGCGGTGCCACCCGAACGGGCTATGTGAAAAGAACGTACATATAGGCGGACCGTCCGAGCGGACCCGCCGGAGAGGGGACCGGTCGCGTCATTTCGTGGGATGGGTCTGGCTTCGCCCTACCTGTCTGCGCAAGGGTGGGGACCGCATCACTCCAACCAGGCGGGTGGCCGTCTGGTAACGGGGGTCCAGACGGCCACCTACCATGGATGCGTGACTGACTCTCCCCTGATCGGCGTCTTCGCCCTGCAAGGTGACGTCCGCGAGCACATGGCGATGCTGGAGCGCGCAGGCGCCCGGACCATGCCGGTACGACGGCCCTCCGAGCTCGCCGACCTCGACGGCATCGTGCTCCCTGGTGGCGAGTCCACCACCATGTACAAGCTGGCCCGCACCTTCGAGCTGTTCGAGCCGCTTCGCGAGCGGATCCGCGACGGACTGCCCGCGTTCGGGACCTGCGCCGGCATGATCATGCTGGCCGACCACATCGAGGGTGGGATCAAGGGCCAGGAGACCATCGGCGGGCTCGATGTCGTCGTACGCCGCAACGCCTTCGGACGCCAGGTCGACTCGTTCGAGGCCGACGTGGACGTCGACTTCGACGAGGAGACGGAGCCGTTCACCTTCCACGCGATGTTCATCCGTGCGCCCTGGGTGGAGAAGGGCGGCCAGAGCGTCGACGTCGTCGCCCGGGTCGCCTCGGGGGACGCTGTGGGTAGGATCGTCGCCGTTCGACAGGGCAGCCTGCTCGCCACGTCGTTCCATCCCGAGATCACCGGGGACCACAGAATGCACGCGCTGTTCGTCAACATGGTCCAGTCCAAGCTGGACGCGTCGGACGCGGGGACCGAGAAGCGGAAGTAGGGGCAACTCTTCATGTCTGGCCACTCCAAATGGGCGACCACGAAGCACAAGAAGGCCGTCATCGACGCGCGCCGCGGCAAGCTCTTCGCCAAGCTGATCAAGAACGTCGAGGTCGCGGCTCGCATGGGCGGCGGTGACCCGGCCGGGAACCCGACGCTCTACGACGCGATCCAGAAGGCCAAGAAGTCCTCGGTCCCCAACGACAACATCGACCGCGCGGTCAAGCGTGGTTCCGGCGCTGAGGCCGGGGGAGCGGACTACCAGACGATCATGTACGAAGGCTACGGACCCAATGGCGTCGCCTTCCTGATCGAGTGCCTGACCGACAACAAGAACCGTGCCGCCATGGAGGTCCGCACCGCGATCAACCGCAACGGTGGCTCGCTGGCCGACCCGGGCTCGGTCTCCTACATGTTCAACCGCAAGGGCGTGGTGATCGTCGCCAAGGACCAGGACGGCAAGGAGGTCGGCGAGGACGACGTGCTCGAGGCCACCCTGGACGCCGGCGCCGAGGAGGTCAACGACCTCGGTGAGTCCTTCGAGGTGATCAGCGAGGCCACCGACCTGGTCGCGGTGCGCACGGCCCTCCAGGCCGCCGGTCTGGACTACGACTCGGCCGAGGCGTCCTTCGTGCCGACGATGACCGTCGAGGTGGACGCCGACGGGGCCGGCAAGGTGTTCCGCCTGGTCGAGGCGCTCGAGGACCTCGACGACGTGCAGAACGTCTTCGGCAACTTCGACGTCTCCGACGACGTGATGGCCGCGCTCGACGCCTGATCGCTCGCGGCACGGCCGGTTGCGGCGCGTCGTACGCCCGGCCGTCGGCACCATCGGTTACGTTGAGTCCGAACAGGTGTTCGACGGAAGGTGACCCACGTGCGCGTGCTCGGGATCGACCCCGGCCTGACCCGCTGCGGGCTCGGCGTGGTCGAAGGCTCGGTCGGCCGACCGTTGGCGATGCTCGACGTGGGCGTGGTGCGGACCCCTGCGGACATGCAGGTCGCGCTGCGGCTGTGCCGGATCGAGGCCGAGGTGGAGCACTGGCTCGACGTGCACAACCCGGACGCCGTCGCCGTCGAGCGGGTGTTCAGCCAGAACAACGTCAGCACGGTGATGGGCACGGCGCAGGCCAGCGGCATCGCCATGGTCGCCGCGGCCAAGCGGGGCATCCCTGTTGCCCTGCACACCCCCAGCGAGGTCAAGGCCGCGGTCAGCGGCAACGGCCGCGCGGACAAGGCTCAGATCGGGATCATGGTCACCCGGCTGTTGCGTCTGGGCGCGCAGCCGAAGCCGGCAGATGCCGCGGACGCGTTGGCCCTGGCCATCTGCCACATCTGGCGCGGCGCAGCACAGTCGAGGATCGAGGCGGCAGTCGCAGCTGCCGGAAGGAGAGCACGTTGATCGCGTTCGTGAAGGGCACCGTCGCCGGTGTCACGCTGAGCTCGGCGGTCGTCGAGGTGGGTGGCGTCGGCCTCGAGGTCAACTGCACCCCCAACACCCTGGCCACGCTGCGCCCCGGCAGTCGGGCAACGCTGCCGACCAGCATGATCGTGCGCGAGGAGTCGATGACCCTGTTCGGGTTCCTCGACGACGATGAGAAGTCGCTCTTCGAGATGCTGCTCACCGCCAGCGGTGTCGGTCCGAAGCTCGCGCAGGCGATGCTCGCGGTGCTCACGCCCGACGACCTGCGCCGGGCGGTCACCACCGAAGACTTCAAGGCGCTCACGACCGTCCCCGGCATCGGCCAGAAGGGCGCGCAGCGCATCGTGCTCGAGCTCAAGGACAGGATCGGCGCGCCTACCGGCGCCGGTCCGACACGGACCAGTCCGGCCGGCGCGAGCGCGGCGCCCTGGCGGGACCAGGTGCTCCAGGGCCTGGTCGGGCTGGGCTGGTCGGCAAAGGAGGCTGAGAAGGCGGTCGAGGCCGTCGCGCCCCAGGCCGAGGAAGCCAGCGGCACCCCCGACGTCGCTGCGCTTCTTCGCGCCGCCCTGCGGACCCTGAGCAAGGCCTGAAATCATGACCGAGCACAGCCGACGCACCGAGGCGGAGTACGACGCCGCAGAGATCGCCTACGCCGAGAGCCGCGCCCTGGTCACCGCGGAAGCCGAGGGTGACGAGCGCGCCGTCGAGGCGGCGCTGCGCCCCCGCAACCTCGACGAGGTGATCGGGCAGGAGCGCGTCTGCGAGCAGCTGTCCCTGGTGCTGCAGGCCGCCATCGGCCGCAACCGGGCGCCGGACCACGTCCTCCTCTCCGGCCCGCCCGGGCTGGGCAAGACCACGCTGGCGATGATCATCGCCGCCGAGATGTCGAGCCCGCTGCGGCTCACCTCCGGTCCGGCGATCACGCACGCCGGTGACCTGGCCGCGATCCTGTCGGGGATGAACGAAGGCGACGTGCTCTTCGTCGACGAGATCCACCGGATGTCCCGGCCGGCCGAAGAGATGCTCTACATGGCGATGGAGGACTTCCGGGTCGACGTCGTCATCGGCAAGGGGCCGGGCGCGACCGCGATCCCGCTGGAGATCCCGCCGTTCACGCTGGTCGGCGCGACCACCCGGGCGGGCCTGCTGCCCAGTCCTCTGCGTGACCGGTTCGGCTTCACCGCGCACCTGGAGTTCTACGAGCCCGCCGACCTGGACCTGATCGTCCGCCGCTCTGCCGGGCTGCTCGGCGTGGAGCTGACCGACGAGGGTGCCGCCGAGATCGCCTCCCGGTCCCGGGGCACCCCGCGGATCGCCAACCGGCTGCTGCGGCGGGTGCGCGACTACGCCCAGGTCCGCGCGGACGGCGTGGTGACCCTCGATGTCGCCCACCGCGCCCTGGACCTCTACGAGGTCGACCAGTCGGGCCTGGACCGGCTCGACCGAGCCGTGCTGGACGTGCTCTGCCGTCGGTTCGGCGGGGGACCGGTCGGGGTCAGCACCCTCGCGGTCGGGGTCGGTGAGGAGCGGGAGACGGTGGAAGAGGTCGCCGAACCGTTCCTGGTGCGTTCGGGTCTCCTTGCCCGGACGCCGCGAGGCCGGGTTGCCACGCCCGCGGCCTGGGCCCACCTGGGACTCACCCCGCCGGCGGCATCACCGTTCGGTGGCGTGGAGCCGGGCCTGTTCGAGCCGGACGTCGAGGGCTGAACCGATCCACCGGTCGAGACTCCGTCGAGACCCAACCGTGACGTTCCGGGCAGCACTGTGGTCGGCACCACTCAGACTGGGCGGTTAGACTTCACAGTCGGCCGAGGCGCCTCCGTGCCCTGCCGTGCCTTGAAACCACGTCTTAGGAGTCATCTTGACGGCAGAGAACCTTGCCGGGATCTTTCCGCTTCTGCTCATCGTCCTCGCCTTCTGGTTCCTCGTGATCCGGCCGGCGCGGAAGCGTCAGCATGAGATGTCGCGGATCCAGAACAGCGTTGAGGTCGGGTCGCAGGTGATGCTCGGCTCGGGCATCTTCGGCTCCGTCGTGGCCGTCGCCGATGACACCCTCCAGCTCGAGGTTGCGCCCGGCACCGTCCTCAAGGTCGCGCGCCAGGCCGTCGTACGCGTGGTCGACGAGACCCCCGGTCGGCAGGACGCCCCGGCTCCTGAGCAGTCGCCGAACTCCATCGACGAGCAGTAAGCAGACTTTCCCGGGCTGTGTGGCTCGGCATGTGAGGAGCGAATAGTAGTGGCGACAAAAGCGTCCCGCCCCGGGCGCACGCTGATCATCTTCGGGATGGTCCTGGCCGTGGTGTACGGCGGTGTGGCACTCGGTGGCAACTGGAAGCCGAAGCTGGGGCTCGACCTGCAGGGTGGCACTCGCATCACCCTCGAGGCGAGCACCGCGACCGGCGACGACGTGACCCCGGAGAAGCTGGAAGAGGCAGCCGGGATCATCGACAGCCGGGTCAACGGCAGCGGCGTCGCCGAGGCCGAGGTCGCCACTCAGGGCAACCGGAACATCATCGTCGAGATCCCCGGTGAGAACCGCAAGGACCTCGTCGACGTCGTCAAGCAGACCGCCCAGCTGAGGTTCCGGCTGGTTGCCGCGACCGGCCTGGGCCGGCCCGCTCCGCAGCAGAGCCCGCAGCCCTCGCCGAGCGCGAACGGGTCCGAGTCCCCGGAGCAGTCGCCCGCAGCTGACGCGTCCCCGGCCGAGGGCTCCTCGCCCTCCGAGTCCGGCACTCCGCTTGGCCGGGCCATCTCGCGTGGCCTGGTCAAGGCCGACGAGGTCGCCCCGCAGGAGAAGAAGAAGGGCAAGCAGGCCTCCGACCAGCCCACCGCCGACTCCACGGTGACTCCTCTGCCCGAGCCCGCTCCCGCCGGTGGTGCCGCTGCGTCCGGCGCTCCCGTCGACCAGCCCCTTCGCTGGATGCGCAACCCGGGCAACGAGTGGATCCAGAAGTTCAACGAGTTCACCTGCCCCGCCGCCGGCGAGAGCGCGGCACCGGTGAAGGACGTCAAGAACCAGCCGCTCCTGACCTGCGACGAGAACGGGATCAAGTACCTTCTCTCCGCCTCGATGATCGAGGGGACCCAGCTCAGTGACGCCAACGCCGGCATCCCTCAGCAGCAGGTCCAGTGGGTCGTCGACCTGTCCTTCGACCGCAGTGCGCGGCAGACCTTCGCCGATGTCACCACCCAGCTCGCCGGCACCGGGGAGCAGTTCGCGATCGTGCTCGACGGCAGCGTGATCTCCGCGCCCACCGTGATCCAGCCGATCACCGGCGGCAACGCGCAGATCACCGGTGACTTCTCCCAGGAGGAGGCGCAGACCCTGGCGAACAGCCTGCGGTACGGCGCGCTCCCGCTGAAGTTCACTGCGCCCGTGGTCAGCGAGGAGGGTCCGTCCCTGGCCTCCGACCAGCTCTCGGCAGGTATC
Organism: Nocardioidaceae bacterium; assembly: GCA_041606495.1. GTDB lineage: Bacteria > Actinomycetota > Actinomycetes > Propionibacteriales > Nocardioidaceae > Nocardioides_C. The sequence continues at coordinate 3,926 of JBFIWG010000085.1, read as the reverse complement.
TGGGCCGGCGTCATCGGTCTCGCGATCGTCCTCGTCTACTGCCTGATCTACTACCGCGGTCTCGGACTGGTGGTCTTCGCCTCGCTGATGGTCGCGGCCGCCGCCGTCTACGCGACGGTGCTGATCATGAGCGAGGCCATCGGGTTCACCCTGACGCTGCCCGGAATCGCCGGACTGATCGTCGCGGTCGGTATCACCGCGGACTCGTTCATCGTCTACTTCGAACGAATCCGCGACGAGATGCGCGACGGCAAGTCGATGCGCGTCGCGGTCGAGGCCGGCTGGATCCGGGCCCGAACCACCTGTCTGGCCGCCGACGCCGTGTCCCTGCTCGCCGCGGTGGTGCTGTTCATCTTCGCGATCGGTGTCGTGAAGGGCTTCGCGTTCGCGCTGGGCCTGAGCACGATCATCGACGTCATCGTCTTCTTCTTCTTCACCAAGCCGATGGTCTCCTGGTTGGCGAAGTTCGAGTTCTTCAACACCGGTCACAAGCTGTCCGGCCTCGACGCCGAGAACCTCGGCCTCGACCGGCTGCCCGGCGTCCGTCGTACCCGCACGGCTGGAGGGGAAGCCTGATGGGCAAGGTCTCACGTCTAGGAAACGCGCTCTACGAGGGCCGCGTCTCGATCGACTTCGTCGGCCGGCGGTACGTCTGGTACGCCATGTCCGCGGTAATCGTGATCGTGGCGGTCAGCGGGCTGTGGTTCAAGGGCCTGAACATGGGCATCGAGTTCGAGGGCGGCGTGGAGTACCGCGTCGCGATGCCCGCCGGCCAGGCCAACCAGCAGGCGGTCGAGGACATCCGCGACGCCGTGGTCGACACCGGCATCGACGCCGCCTCGGCGCCCATCGTGAACACGTCCGGCACCGACAACATCCGGGTGCAGACCGAGCCGGTCACCAACGCCGAGGCGACCGAGATCTCCGAGGCCATCAAGGCGGCCGCGGGGGTTCAGACCGCCGACATCAGCCAGGACGCGATCGGTCCGACCTGGGGCAAGCAGGTCGCCCAGCGCGCGCTGGTCGGTCTCGGCGTCTTCACCGTGCTCGTCGTGCTGTTCATCTGGGCCTACTTCCGCGAGTGGAAGATGTCCGTGGCGGCGCTGGTCGCGCTGGCGCACGACGTGGTGATCACCGTCGGTGTCTACGCGCTCTCCGGATTCGAGGTCACGCCGGCGACGGTCACCGGTGTGCTCACGATTCTCGGTTTCTCGCTCTACGACACCGTGGTCGTCTTCGACAAGGTCCGGGAGAACACCAAGGGCCTCGGCCGGACCCGGCAGACCTACCGCCAGGCCGCGAACCTCGCCGTCAACCAGACCCTGGTCCGTTCCATCAACACCTCGGTGGTGGCGCTGCTGCCGGTCGGCGCGCTGCTGTACGCCGGTGTGGTGACGCTCGGCTCCGGCGCGCTCAAGGACCTGGCGTTGGCGCTGTTCGTGGGTATGGCCGCCGGCGCCTACTCCTCGATCTTCATCGCCACCCCGCTGCTGGTGCAGCTCAAGGAGCTCGAGCCCGGCGTTCGGCAGGGTGACGCGCGTGCGATGGTGCGCGCCAAGCACGACGCGGACCGCTTCGCCGCGGTGCCGGTGTACACCGACAACATGCCGATCGGCGAGGAGCCGGACGGGCAGCCGGAGCCCTCGCACGATGACGTGGAGGAGAGCGAGCGCGCCGTACCAGCCGCGACCCGCACCCCGCGCTACACGGCGGGGGAGCGGCCGGCCTCGCGTCCGGTGAGTGACTCGCCGGCGGCCAAGCGCGCGCAGCCCTCTCGCAAGCCGCGGTCCCAGCGAGGCAAGAAGTGAGCTTGGAGCACAGCGACGTGCTGGGGGCTCGGCTGGACGAGCTGATCCGCGACATCCCGGACTTCCCGAAGGCGGGGGTGGTGTTCAAGGACATCACGCCGCTGCTGGCCGACCACGACGGGTTCTCCGCCGTGATCGAGGCGCTGGCTCGGGCAGGCCGCGATGCCGATGGCAACGTGGTCGTGGACAAGGTGGTCGGGATGGAGGCGCGCGGTTTCATCCTCGCCGCCCCCGTCGCGCTCGCGCTCGGCGCGGGGTTCGTCCCGGTGCGCAAGGCGGGCAAGCTGCCCGGGCCGACGCACGCCGTGGAGTACGACCTCGAGTACGGCCGCGCCACCCTCGAGGTGCACCGCGACGCCATCCGGACCGGTGAGCGCGTGCTCATGGTCGACGACGTCCTCGCCACCGGAGGCACGGCCGCGGCCACCAGCCAGCTGATCCAGGAGTGCGGCGGGATCGTGAGCGGGGTCGCCGTACTCATGGAGCTGTCGTTCCTTCCGGGCCGGGAGACCCTCGGCCCGCTCTCGTTGACCGTGCTCCGGACGATCTGAGGTCGGTTCGTCGGGCTCACCCGGTTCGGGACCGGGGCATAGACTAGGTGTTCGGTCGAGATCAAGGGAGCCCGGTGGCTGAAGAGCGTGTCGCGAGCAGTGCCGCAGACGTGCCCGCGGAGACGTCTGCGGAGCGGCCGCCTGCCGCCGCGACGGGTGGCCCGTCCGGACGAAGGATGCGGGCTCGGTTGGCGCGGATGGCCACCAAGTCCCACCCCGGGAACCCGGTCCTGGAACCACTCTTCCGAGTCGTCAAGGCGAACCATCCCAAGGCCGATCTGGCTCTTCTCGAGCGCGCCTACCTGACCGCTGAGAAGGCGCACGGGAGCCAGACCCGCAAGAGCGGCGACCCCTACATCACCCACCCGCTCGCCGTCGCCACGATCCTCGCCGACATCGGCATGACCGAGTCGACGCTGTGTGCGGCGCTCCTGCACGACACCGTCGAGGACACCTCCTACACCCTCGAGGAACTGCGCAGCGACTTCGGTGACGAGGTCGCTCTGCTGGTTGACGGCGTGACCAAGCTGGACAAGGTCAAGTACGGCGACACCGCGCAGGCCGAGACGATCCGCAAGATGATCGTCGCGATGAGCCGTGACATCCGGGTCCTGGTCATCAAGCTGGCCGACCGGCTGCACAACATGCGGACGCTTCGCTACCTCAAGCAGGACACCCAGGAGCGCAAGGCCCGCGAGACGCTCGAGATCTTCGCGCCACTTGCCCACCGACTGGGTATGAACACCCTCAAGTGGGAGCTCGAGGATCTCGCCTTCGCGACCCTGCACCCCAAGATCTACGACGAGATCGTGCGTCTCGTCGCCGAGCGTGCGCCGTCGCGGGACCAGTTCCTGGCCCAGGTCATCGAGCAGGTCGAGAACGACCTCAAGGACGCCCGGATCAAGGCCGTCGTCACCGGACGGCCGAAGCACTACTACTCGATCTACCAGAAGATGATCGTCCGAGGCCGCGAGTTCTCCGACATCTACGACCTGGTAGGGATCCGGATCCTCGTCGAGTCCGACCGGGACTGCTACGCCGTCCTCGGTGTCCTGCACAACCGTTGGAACCCGGTGCCGGGCCGGTTCAAGGACTTCGTGGCGATGCCGAAGTTCAACATGTACCAGTCACTGCACACGACGGTGATCGGCCTGCAGGGCAAGCCGGTCGAGCTCCAGATCCGGACGTTCGGGATGCACCGTCGTGCCGAGTACGGCGTCGCCGCGCACTGGAAGTACAAGGAGGACGTGGGTTCGGGCGCGGACACCGACCGGGCCCTGCTCACGCCCGACACCAGCAACGCCGACATGTCCTGGGTGCGCCAGCTGCTGGACTGGCAGCAGGAGACCGAGGACCCGGGCGAGTTCCTGGAGTCGCTGCGCTTCGAGATCAACTCGACCGAGGTCTACGTGTTCACGCCGCGCGGTGACGTGATCGCCCTGCCGACCGGTTCCACGTCGGTGGACTTCGCCTACGCGATCCACACCGAGGTCGGCCACCGCACCATCGGCGCCCGGGTGAACGGCCGGCTGGTCCCGCTGGAGTCGACCCTGGACAACGGTGACGT
>JBFIWG010000084.1:0-11647 GCA_041606495.1 Nocardioidaceae bacterium | reverse complement strand
GCCATCGCCTCGTCGAGCAGTGCCACGCCTTCGGGTACCCGGGCGAGAAGCAGCAGCGCCCGACCTCGTTGGTGAAGGCCCATGGTGATCAGGTTGGCGTCGGCGAACCGTCTACCGATGCGTTCGATCTCGCTGGCTGTCTCGAGTGCAGCCGCGAGCTCGCCACCGTGCACCTGCTGCAGACCGCGGGCAAGCAGCAGATAGCCCGCCTCGACCGTTATCTCGCTGCCCTCCAGCAGGCGCCAGCCACGGGCGAACCAGCCGCCGCCGACTGCGGCGTTGCCGGCCAGCATGGAGGTCAGGCCGAGCCAGAACGCGCATCGCGCTGCGGAGGCGAGGTCACCGTCGGCCACATGAGCCTTGTGTGCGCGCTGCAGGACCTCGGCGCAGGTGTCGTTCCTGCCGAGCAGGAATGCGGCGGTGGCCCACCGGCTCAGGTCCTCGGCGGCGAGGACGCCCGACGCATCAAGCCCCTGGAGGCGGTCGTAGGCCGTCGCCCATTCGCGCAGCTCGAACGCCTCTCGACCCTGGATAAGCTCCTCGACAACTCCCATGCCTCGTCTCCTGCCTCTTTGGGCAGGATACGCGCGTCGTTGGGCCCTCGCAGCGCCTCGCGGGGCCCTCTGGGCTCAGGCCGCGACGCCTTGGCGGGTCCGGGCGAGGATGTGGTTCACGACGTGCTCCGCGTCCGCCCCGGCGCCTCCGATCAGCATGGAGCGGAACGAGGACTGGAAGGACAGTCCGGTGAAGTACAGGCCGGGCGCCTCGGCGACGACACCACGCTGCTCACGCGGCCAGCCGGTCTCCTCGAAGACCGGTACGTCGATCCACTCGAAGGACTGCCGGAAGCCGGTGGCCCACACGACGTTGGCGACCTCGAGCACCCGGCCGGAGGTCAGGACGGGCATGCCCTGGTCAGCGCCGACGACTCGCTCCTCGATGCGCTCCACGCCCTGGGTCGCCAGGTCGGAGCGCTTGACGCGAAGTGACGGGCCGCCGTGGAAGCGGATGTTCGCCATCTGCTTGCGTCCCATGGGCGTCCGGCGGTTCAGCAGGTGGCCACCGACGAACCACATCGTCGGCAGCAGCACACGCCCGCTGAACCCCTCGATCCGCAGCGGGATCTCGCCGCAGTCGCGGCCGGCCAGAATGGTGTGCTGCTTCGCTGCAACCTCGTAGGCGATGTCGAAACCGGAGTGTGATGCTCCCACCACGAGCACGGCTCCATCCTGGAGCTGTGACGGTCGGCGGTACTGGCTGGAGTGAAGTTGCACGATGCCCGGGTCCAGCTCAGCGGCCGGTGCCGGCACGAACGGCTCCCGGCCGAAGGTGCCGGTGGCAACGACCACGTTGTCGGCGTCGTAGCTACCGGTGTCGGTCTCCACCAGGTAGCCGGTGCCGGACGTCGACACCCGGCTCACCCGGGTCCGCAGCTGCACGGGCAGCCCGAACCGTTCGGCGTAGCTCTCCAGGAAGTCGGCAGTCTGGTCCTTGGTGGGGTACTCCCAGTCGTCCGCCGGGAAGGCCATGCCGGGCAGTCCGTCGTACTTGGCCGGGGTGTATAGACGAAGCGAGTCCCACTGCTGACGCCAGTTGTCACCGATCCGCTCGCTGCCGTCGAGGACCAGGCACTCACGCCCGGAGCGACCCAACAGGTAGGCCGTGCTCAAGCCGGCTTGGCCGGCTCCGATCACCAGAGTCTCGATGTGTGTGTTCATGCCTCCGATGCTGGCCGTGGGGTACCAGTCGCGGCATCGGGTGGCTGACCCATCTGCGGCGCGGGTCGTGTGGGTGGATCGACCCACGGTCGGGCGCCGGCTCGTCCCCAGGTTCCGCGCATTCTGCGAGGAACACGACAACATCCGTGCAGATCGCCAGGCCACCTGGTCAGACGGGGCCAGCACACCTGGCTAGGACGACGGGTTGTGGGCCCGACGGTCCGTCGCCGAGAGTAGAAGTGACGGGGCGAAGCGGCCCTTCGACGGCAAGAAAAGGGGACGCTCCGGATGCACCACTCGCCACGTACTCGAGTTCGCCGTGTGGCCGCAGCAGTGGCCACTACCCTGGCGGTCGCTCTGCTCGCGGCAGCACCCGCCCACGCCGGACGGCTGACCGTGCACGATCCGGTGGATGACATGTGGGTGGTGGCAGAAGGCAGCACGGAGCCGGCCCCTGCGCCGGGAACCGCGATCGGCGACTTCATCCGCACCAGCTTCCGGCACAGTGGCGCCCGGGTGGTCGTGAAGGCGAAGTTCGTCGAGCTCCAGCCCGCGGGCAAGCGGACCCGCCTGTGGGTGTTGATGCGTGACCAGGACCGACGGAAGACCTGGGCACTGGTGGAGACGACGCGCAAGGACCGACACGGCAGCGCGCGCCTGATGACGAACCGAGGCGGTGACATCGAGTGCAAGGTTCGGTACTCGGTCGACTTCGCCAAGAACACCATGACGGTCTCCGTCCCGCGCCGCTGCCTGGACAACCCCCGGTACCTCAGCTTCAAGGCGTCGAGCGAGCACGTGAAGCGCGGTCGGACGTATGCGTTCGTGGACAGCTCGCACAGCAAGTGGGCGAGCAGCCGCGGCTGGTCGGACCCTGTCCGTCGCGGGTGACGCCGGCTTGGGCGCCGAAGCGCGGCGCTAGCCGCGGAGCATGGCGCTAGCCCCGTGCCAGCAGCGGCGGGACCTCGTCGACCTCGTCCACGAGATGTACGACGGACTCCATGGCCCTGCCCTCGGCCAGCCTCGCCAGCAACGGCCATGCCGGCAGCACCTCGGTCCAGTACTCACGGCCGACCAGCACCATCGGCGCCACCGTCGAGGGATCGGCGTAGAAGTTCTCACAGGCGTCCTGGAACACCTCCTGGACGGTCCCGCCGGCACCGGGGAGGAACACGATGCCCGCGTCGCACAGGTGCAGCAGGATGTCCTCGCGGATCGCGTTCTTGAAGTACTTCGCCACCTGGGTCGCGAACGCGTTGGGCGGTTCGTGGCCGTAGTGCCAGGTCGGGACGCCCACGGACAAGGTGCCGCCGGGCCACTCCTCCATGACCTCGAAGGCGGCCCGGGCCCAGGGGCCTACGGACGGGGTGAACCCGGGCTCACGAGCCAGCGTCGTCCACGCCGACTCGAGCACGCTCGCCGGGTGATCTGCCAGGTAGGCGCCCAGATTGGCGGCCTCCATCGCACCGGGTCCGCCGCCGGTGCACACGGTCAGGCCTGCCCCGGCCAGTGCGTGCGCCAGCCTTGACGCGTCGGCGTATCCGGCAGATCCGCGTGGCAAGGCGTGTCCTCCCATCACGCCCACGAGGCTGCGCCGGGCGACCAGGTCCCGCAGCGCGTCGTCGATGGCATGGTCGTGCAGTGCCTGAGCCAGCGTGACGTCGAGCGAGGGCTCCTGCTGCGACCACGCGTAGACCCGGGCGTCGAGGGTCTCCTGGTAGGAGGACTCGAGACCGGCGTACAGCTCGTGCGGCGTGTAGAGGGAGGCGCGGTAGACGTCGACCGGGGTGTGCGGCACCACCGGGAACACCAGCGCCCCGCGCTGGCGCAGATCCTGCTCGACGCCGTCGGCGAAACGGCAGCCGAGGAACAACGAGCCTTCCGCGGCGAGGCGGGCGAGCTCCGCACCCCGTTCGCGCAGGTCGAGTGACTGCAGGTGCCACCCGTTCATCGACTCAGCGCCGTCCGCGACGAGCTTGTCGAACTGGTCGAGGGTCTCCACCTCGATCGTGCGGCCTCGTTCGCGGATCACCCGGCCATCCTTGCAGGAAGGCCGGGTGCCGCGACCCACCCCACGCAGGAGCTCAGAACGCGGAGGCGAGCAGCTCCGCGAACAGGTCGTGCTCGTCAACCTCGAGCCCGCGGGCTCGGAACCAGGTGCACACGTTGTGGCAGTCCCGCATCAGGAAGTCCATGCCGGCCGGGTTCCCCACCAGGTCAACGGCCTGGGGGAGGTCGATGATGACCAGCCGCTCCCCGGCCGCGAGGATGTTGTACGGCGACAGGTCGCCGTGCGCCACGCCGTGCCGTGCCAGCTCGGCCATCGCGTCGCGCAGCTGGTCGAAGTAGCCGGTGAGCAGGTCGAGGCCCGGACGGGTCTGTGCCAGCCGCGGCGCGGCCTCGCCGTCGACGGACACGAACTCCATCAGGATCTCGGTGCCGTCGATCTGGACCGGGTAGGGGACCGGTACGCCTGCCGACCAGAACCGCTTGAGAGCCTCCCACTCCGCCCACGCCCACTGGCCGGCCGCGACAGCCCGACCGTGGTCGGTCTTCTTGGCCAGAGCCCGGGTGTCCCGGCTGTTCCGGGTCCGCCTGCCCTCGGTGTAGCTGCTGCTGCGGTGGAAGGAGCGATGCTCCTCGCCTCGGTAGCGCTTGGCCGCGAGCACCACGCTCTGCGTCGGGTCGTCCTGCACGGCCCGCTCGACCAGGAAGACGTCGGCCTCCTTGCCGGTCTTGAGGACGCCGAGGTCGGTGTCGATGGCCGACCGGTCGGTGACGACCCAGTCGGGGACGGGTTCCGGTCCGCGGCACAGACGCTCCACGTCCCAGTAGGTGCTCCAGCGCTGGCCCTCGTCGCCGGGGCCGTCGACGGCATGGAACTCGAAGACGAAGAAGGGGTCCTGGTCCGGTGCGAGACGCGGCTCGCGGTTGTCGATGAGGTCGGAGCCGTGCTCCGGGAAGTCAGCGGAGCCGTGCTCCACGAAGACGTCGTAGGACATCGGTTGGTGTACTCCATGAGTGAGAGGAACGGTCGGCGGATGGCACGCCAAGGACAGCGATAGGCATGACACGCTCCTCTCTCCTCCGGTACGACGGCCTCACCGTCGCGTCGTACCGATGAGCCTGCCCGACGTACGACGGGCCGCGCAACGGGTTTTCAGCTGAGCCGGGTGATGTGCACCTCGACGAACATCGACGACGTCTCGCCCCCCGAGAAGATCCCGGTCAACGGGGCGACGTCGCCGTAGTCACGTCCGCGAGCGACCACGACGTGCCGGTCGCTGGTCGGTGCGTCGTTGGTGGGGTCGAAGCCGATCCACGCTCCGTCCCACCACTCGATCCAGGCGTGGGACTCCCCGGTCACGGTGGTTCCGACGACTGGCTCGAGGTCGGGGTGGAGGTAGCCGGACACGTACCTGGCCGGGATGCCGGCGGACCGCAGGACGCCCAGGCACAGGTGGGCCATGTCCTGGCAGACCCCCTCCCTGGCCTCCCAGCTGTCACGGGCAGTCGTCGACACCTCGGTGGCTCCGGCGACGTAGCGCACCTCGTCGTGGACCAGGCCGCACACCTTGAGGGCGAAGTCGCTGGGGCCGGACGCTTCGGCCTCGAGGACCGCCGCGCGCGCGGCCAGGTCGTCGGACGCCCGGATCCGGTCACCGACCTCGAGCAGCTCGCAGAGGTCGTCGGCCACCTTCGGGTCGCGCACCTCCTCCCAGGACAGGCCTTCCGGCTTCTCCGTGCCCCGGGTCACCTCCACCGTGGACGTGCCGGTCACCGTGAGCTCGTGATGCAGCTCGTGGACCTCGAAGGCCGTCACCTGGGTACCCCAGTAGTCGACGTACTTGTTGGTCCAGGCGCTCGGAGAGATGTCCACGCGCGAGCTGATCACGAGCTGCTCGTGGGACGACAGGGGCGTCAGCCTGGCCTCGTTGTACGACGCGACGACACCGCCGGTGTACGAGTAGCCGGTCACGTGGACCACTTTCAGCTGCATGCTCAACGAGCTCCTCCCAGCCAGCTCACCGCGACGGCGCCTTCGAAGTAGCGACGGGTCACGGCCTCCGTCGCGGCGCTGCAGGTGCGTTGCAGGTGCTCCATCTCCGCCGGCAGCGACGCCATCACGTCACGCAGCGGTCGGTACTCCAGCTCGGCCCGCGCCCTGCCCAGCAGCCGCTGCGCCTCGTCGCTGAACCCGGAGCGCTGGCCACCGGACTCCAACCTCTCCAGGCAGCTCTCGGCGCGGGAGAGGGTGGCGACCATCGAGCGGGGGAAGAGCCGGTCGAGGAGGAGGAACTCCGCCGCCTCGAGGGCCGCCTCCTGACCGCGGTAGGTGCGCAGGAACGCCTCGTAGGCACCACAGGCTCGCAGCGTCGAGGTCCAGGCCCCGGTGGGGCCGTGCGCCAGCGCCGTGGCGGTCAGCAGACGGGCGGTCATGTCGACGCGCTCCACGCTCCGCCCCAGGCCCATGAACAGCCAGCCCTCGTCCCGGCTCATCGTGGAGTCCGCGATTCCGGCCATGACGGCAGCGCGTTCGCGCACCCAGTTGAACGCCACCGGGGCACGCATCTGGCGCACCTGTCCACTGGCGATGGTGCGCCAGGTGGTGTTGATCGCCTGCCACATGTCGGTCGACAGCGTCTCGCGGGCGCGGCGGGCGCTCTCCCGCGCTGCCGCGAGGGCCGAGACCACCGAGCTGTCCGAGGTGGGGTCGTACAACAGGTGGTTCAGCATCACCCGTCGGTCGACCGGACCCTCGACGGTGGCCCCCATGATGGAGAGGAGCTGGCGACAGGTCTCCTCCTCGTCGAGGGTCAGGTCCTCCATCAGCAGCTGCATCTCGGCGTCGAGGATGCGGGCCGTGTCGTCCGCCCGCTCGACGTACCGGCCGATCCAGAACAGCGACTCCGCGATCCGGCTCAGCATGACGTTGCTCCCGTCGACGACTGCTGTTGCTGCTGTTGCTGCTGCTCGGCGGCGGCGTTGCTCGACGTACCGAGCGCGGGGCCGCGGTCGGTGGGAGTCCCGCCGGCCGGGGAGGGAGCCGGCACCACGGCCTCCGGACTGCCACGGCCGGCGGAGAGGATCCAGGTGTCCTTGGACCCGCCGCCGCGGCTGGAGTTGACGATCAGCTCGCCCTCGGGCAGCGCCACCCGGGTCAGCCCGCCGGGCAGCACCCACACGTCGTCGCCGTCGTTGACCGCGAACGGACGCAGGTCCACGTGGCGCGGTCGAACCCCGGACTCGACCAGCGTCGGTGCCGTGCTCAGGCTCACGACGGGCTGCGCGATCCAGGCGCGTGGGTCGGCGAGCACCCGGTCCCGCAGCTGCTCGAGCTCAGCGGCCGAGGCCATCGGCCCGATCACTATGCCCTTCCCGCCGGCTCCGTCCACGGGCTTCAGGACCAGCTCGTGCAGGCGGTCGAGAACCTCCTCGCGGGCCTCGGGCTCGCCGACCCGCCAGGTGTCGATGTTGCGCAGGATCGGCTCCTCCTGCAGGTAGTAGCGGATGAGGTCGGGCACGTAGGTGTAGACGAGCTTGTCGTCGGCGACACCGTTGCCGACGGCGTTGGCGATGGTCACCTGGCCGGCGCGGGCGGCGTTGACCAGTCCGGGGACGCCCAGGATGGAGTCGGCCCGAAAGTGGACGGGATCGAGGAACTCGTCGTCGATCCGGCGATAGATCACGTGCACCGGCTGGGGTCCCTTGGTCGTGCGCATCATCACCTGCCCGCCGCGGCAGATCAGGTCGCGGCCCTCGACCAGCTCGATGCCCATCGTCCGGGCCAGCAGGGCATGCTCGAAGTAGGCGGAGTTGAACACCCCGGGTGTCAGCACCACCACGGTCGGGTCGGGGACGCCGGCCGGTGCGGAGGCCCGCAACGCGGCGAGCAGGCGGCGCGGGTAGTCGGTGACGGCTCGCACGTGGTGGTCGGCGAACGCTTCAGGCAGCGCCGTCGACATGGCTCGGCGGTTCGTCATCACGTAAGACACCCCCGAGGGGACCCGGACGTTGTCCTCCAGCACGCGGAAGTCGCCGGCCTCGTCGCGCACCAGGTCGATGCCGGACACGTGGACACGGACGCCGTTCGTCGGCCGGATGCCGGTGCTGACGCGATGGAACTGGCCGGACGACACGACGACCGAGCGGGGCACCACCCCGTCACCGAACACGTCGCCGGGGCCGTACACGTCGGCCAGGAACGCCTCGAGAGCCTTCACCCGCTGCCGTACGCCCTGCGAGACGTGCTGCCACTGCCGCTCCTCGATGAGGCGCGGCATGATGTCGAGCGGGAAGGGTCGCTCCTCGCCACCCACTCCGAACGTGACCCCCTGGTCGAGGTACGACGTCGCCAGCGACTCCGCCCGGGCCATGACCTCGGAGCCCTGCAGCGAGCGGAACGTCTCGTAGACCTCGCGGTAGATGGGTCTCAGATGGGCGCCGTCGAACATCTCGTCGTAGGCGTCATCGGACCGTGACTCGTAGCCCTCAAACAGGTCTTCCATGCTCCGACACTATGGGTTCTCGGTAACAGAAGTGTTTCGGCGGCGAAAACCGGCGCGGCCAGGCGGTGGTGGCTGGGGCCGGTTCCTAGCATCATGTGGGCACATGAGCAGCTACCGCGCCGTCCACGACCGGAGCATCCAGGACCCGGAGGGCTACTGGGCAGAGCAGGCCCCACTGGTCAGCTGGATCAAGAAGCCGCAGCAGGTGCTCGACACCAGCCACGCGCCGTTCTACCGCTGGTTCCCCGACGCCACCCTGAACACCTGTTACAACGCCCTGGACAGGCATGTGGTCGCGGGGCACGCGGACCGGACCGCGCTCATCTACGACAGCCCGGTCACCGACACCAAGAAGAGCTTCAGCTACGCCGAGCTGCTGGAGAAGGTGGCCGCCTTTGCGGGCGTGCTCACGGGCTTCGGGGTGCAGAAGGGGGACCGTGTCGTCATCTACATGCCGATGATCCCCGAGACCGTGGTCGCCATGCTGGCGTGCGCACGGATCGGCGCGGTGCACTCGGTGGTGTTCGGCGGGTTCGCGCCGCACGAGCTGGCGGTCCGCATCGACGACGCGCAGCCCACCGTGGTCGTCACGGCCTCCTGCGGCGTCGAGCCGAGCCGGGTGGTGGAGTACAAGCCGATGCTCGACCGGGCTCTCGAGCTCGCCGACCACAAGCCCGCCGCCTGCATCGTCAAGCAGCGTGCCCAGGCGACCGCCACCCTCGTGGAGGGCCGCGACGTCGACTGGGACGTCGCGATGAAGGCAGGTGCCACCGATCCGGCCGGCTGCGTCACCGTCGCGGCGACGGACCCGCTGTATGTGCTGTACACCTCGGGCACCACCGGCAAGCCCAAGGGGATCGTCCGTGACCACGGCGGACACGCGGTTGCCATGGCGTGGTCGCTGCCCAACGTCTACGACATCCACGAGGGGCAGGTCTGGTGGGCCGCCTCGGACGTCGGCTGGGTGGTCGGCCACTCCTACATCGTCTACGCGCCGTTGATCGCGGGCGCAACCACGGTCCTCTACGAGGGCAAGCCGGTCGGTACGCCGGACGCGGGAGCGTTCTGGCGGGTGATAGCCGAGCACAAGGTGCGGGGGCTGTTCACCGCGCCCACCGCGATCCGTGCGATCAAGAAGGAGGACCCCGAGGGCAAGCTCCTCGCGCAGCACGACATCTCCTCGCTGCGCACGCTGTTCCTGGCGGGGGAGCGGCTCGACCCGGACACCTACGCCTGGGCGACGAGCACCCTCGGTGTTCCCGTGGTCGACAACTGGTGGCAGACCGAGACCGGTTGGCCGATCGCTGCGAACCTGCGCGGCCTCGCGCCGATGGAGATCAAGCCGGGGTCGCCGACGGTGCCGGTCCCTGGGTACGACGTGCAGGTTCTCGACGAGAAGGGTGCGCCGGTGCCGGCCGGGACCGAGGGCGCGATCTGCATCAGGCTCCCGCTGCCGCCGGGGACGTTGCCCACTCTGTGGGGTGATGACGAGCGCTACGTGTCGTCGTACCTCTCGGCCTTCGACGGCTACTACCTCTCCGGCGACGGCGGGTACGTCGACGAGGACGGCTACCTCTACGTGATGGGCCGCACCGACGACGTGATCAACGTGGCCGGGCACCGCCTCTCGACCGGCTCGATGGAGGCGGTCATCGCGCAGCACCCGGCCGTCGCGGAGTGTGCGGTGATCGGTGCGGCGGACGAGCTGAAGGGCCAGCTGCCGCGCGGCTTCGTGGTGCTCAAGGCCGGCGTCGACGAGGATCCCGATCAGATCGCCGAGGAGCTGGTCGCGATGGTGCGAGACGAGATCGGTGCGGTCGCGGCGTTCCGGGACGTCACCGTGGTCGGTGGGCTGCCCAAGACCAGGTCCGGCAAGATCCTGCGCAAGACGATGCGGGAGATCGCGGACGGCAAGGAGGCCGTCGTACCGTCCACGATCGAGGACGAGTCGGTGCTCGACCGGCTCCGGCCGGCTCTGCGTCGCGACTGACGCGAGGCTCCCGAGCGGCCCCGACCTTTGCCAGGACCTGGTCGGCGTTCTTTGCCAGGACTGTGGTCGCTCTGCAAGCGTCATGACCCTTGCAGAGCGACCATAACCCCGCGTTACAGCCGGGCATGCCGGTCAGGTGGTGGCGCGCTCCTCGACCGGGACCTCCTCGATGTGGCCGTGACGGAGGCCGTGGCGGAAGTTGTGCAGCTCCTCGCGCACCTTCGGCAGCAGCAGGTAGCAGGCGGTGAGGTTCACGATCGCGCAGACGAACAGCATCGCGTCGGCGAAGGTGAGGACGTCCGACAGTGTCATCACCGTGCCCACGACGGTGAACAGGCAGAAGATCACCTTGAAGGCCAGCTCGGTGCGGGCCGACCGGCCGAACACCGTTGTCCAGGCCTTCATCGAGTAGTAGCTCCAGGTGATCAGCGTGGAGAACGCGAACAACGCAACGGCGATCGCGAGGAGCACAGGGAACTGGGGGAGGAACGTCTCGAACGCGCGCGACGTCACCACGACACCGTCGGCGGGCTGGCCGCCGGCGGCGACGGTCGCCTGGGCCTCGTTGTAGAACGCGGTGTCGGCGATGACGATGGTCAGGGCGGTCATCGTGCACACGACCACGGTGTCGATGAACGGCTCGAGGAGGGAGACGAAGCCTTCGCTGACCGGGTGCTTGGTCTTGACCGCCGAGTGCGCGATCGGCGCGGACCCCACGCCGGCCTCGTTCGAGAACGCCGCCCGCTGGAAGCCGATGATCAGCACACCGACGATGCCGCCGGCCACGCCCTCGGGGTTGAACGCACCGCTGATGATCGCGCCGAAGGCGTCCGGGATCTGCGCGAAGTTGCCGAGGATCACCAGGAGGCAGGCGCTCAGGTACAGGATCGCCATGAGCGGGACCAGCTTGCTGGTGACGCGGGCGATGGAGGTGATGCCGCCGAGAATCACGACGCCTACCAGGGCAGCCAGGATCACGCCGAAGACCAGGGCGGAGCCGGGGGAGCCCAGGAAACCGTCCTCGCCACCGGTCACCTCACGGGCCTGGGCAAAGGTCTGGTTGGCCTGGAACATGTTGCCGCCGACGGCGCCGAACAGGAACAGAGCCACCGCGAACACCAGCGTGAGACTCCTGGAGGTGACCGCGCCGAAGCGTTCGAAGGCCACCGGGAGGTAGCGGAACGGGCCGCCGGTGACGCTGCCGTCCTCGTGCACCTCGCGGTACTTCACGCCGAGGGTGCACTCCACGAACTTGGTGCACATGCCCAGCAGGCCGGCGATGATCATCCACAGGGTCGCGCCCGGCCCACCGACCGACACCGCCACGGCCACCCCGGCGATGTTGCCGATGCCGACGGTTCCGGACACCGCCGTCGCCAACGCCTGGAAGTGCGTGACCTCGCCCGGGTGCAGCGGATCCGCGAAGCGTC